>CAZXJU010000111.1:0-6597 GCA_964641035.1 uncultured Halobacteriales archaeon
CCATGTCGCCGCGCAGGGGAAAGGCGACGAAGTCGCTTGGGAAGGCGTCGGGGTCTTCGAAGACCTTGGCGACGACGTCGAGGGCGTCCTTCATGGGATTGTGCTGCGGCTTCTTTCCGGTCATGGTTTCTTCCTCTTCATGTTGGCTCGGAAGGCGCGCCAGTTGGCGCACAGTTCGTCGTAGGCGGTCTTGAACGGGATCGTGTAGTCTCGGGCGGGTTGGCTGCGGGGTTCCCGGTCGTCGATCTGTTTGTCTGGCGCCAGCCAGAACCGGTGCCGGTGAAGGTAGCCGTGGTTGGTGTCGTACCGGACCACAGAGACCCATTCGCCGCGGATGACCGCCTGGTATTGGATGGAGAAGGCCGTGACCTTGCCTTGCTCCTTCGTGAAGGCCACTTCCAGCCGGTCGGTGGGTGTGAACTCGACGCGGAAGGTCTCATGGTTCCCCACGCATGACATTGAACCTCATGCTATTTAACCATGATGTCGGACATCATGCGACTAGCCCCTGGCTCGTATCCGCCGTGGCGACCCGACGCGGTCCTGGATCAATCCCGTAGCGCTACGGCGCTCGCCGCGCCCCAAAATCCGCCGGCATTAGCGCTAATACTGGGCCCGGTAGCGCTACCATGCGGGGGGCTCGGGTTCGAATCGCCGCGAGCCCGTCACGTCCCGGACGACGCGATCCTTCGGGACGTTATGGTTCCTTCAACAGCTCGGCCGTCGTGATTGTCGGCACCTTGGCCTCGCGGGCCAGCTGGGCATCGTGGGTCCAGAGGACGCCGTCGACGGCGAGCACGGCGGCCACGTAGGGCGCGTCCTTTCGGCCGGCCTTGGTCGTGCGTTGCAACGCCTCGTCGCGATGCGCTTGGATCGCGGGCGCTGGTATGTCGACGATCCGCGTTCGAAGTTGGCGCAGCAGTTCATCCAACGCCCGCGGGGAGAGTCCGCTCTTGCGGCGGAGCCATGCGTAGCGGCCGGCGACCTCTTCCCAGAGCCATGGCGGCGTCCGGAGGTCAAGCCCGCGGTCGAGGATGAGTTCCCGGGTGGCCCCGTCGCGCAGGAACGCGGCGAACACGATGTTCGCGTCGATGACGATCGGGCGCATCTACCATCCGAGTCGTTGGAGGATGGCTTGCTTGGTCTCGTCGCCGGCCTGGACGGCGTCCTCTTCGGTCATCTCGGAGGACGCCAACAACTCGTCCCAGACGTGGATCTCGCGGACCTTGCGGCGGAATGCCTCGCGGGCCACGTGGCTCCAGTTGATGCCCGGATGGCGTTTGATGACGTCGTACGTCTCGTCGTCGATGGACAGCGTCATGTTCGGCATGGCACATGATTATGTGTGTCGCACGTATTTATTTGTTGCCAGGCGTCCGTTTTCTCTCGTCTTCGAGTCGGTCGCGTCCCGGTTGGCTGCCCCGGGTATCGCGGGTTGAGCTCGCGTCCACGGCCAACGACACGATTATGCAGGTGTGGGGCTACATGGGGACCCATGTCGAAGACGGTGGCTCTCTCGGAGGAGGCGTACGCCGCGCTCGCCCGCCTCCAGAAAACGGGGCAGTCGCTGTCCGACGTCGTGCTGAATCTCGTGGCGCGCCGGCGTCCGAGCATACGCGATGTGGGCGGCCTTCTCGCCGACGAATCGAAGCATTGGAAGGATTTCGCCGATGGGCGCCGCCGTGAACGGAACCAGACCGCCGACCGCGTGCCTCGTCAGGACGATTGAGGCCACGGGTCTACAGGCTCGCCAACGGCACGATCTCTTTGCGTCGTGGCTTCCATTTGCGGTGGCCGCGCCGGCCGATCATGACGCCCATGACGCCGACGCCGAGGAAGAGGAAGACGAGGGCGACGCCGTACGCGAAGATGGGCGCCGTCTCCGGCGGGACGCCGAGGACCTGGAAGAGTTGGATGCTGAACTCGGGCACGGCCACGGCGACCTGGAACCCTTCGGGCGTCGTCTCGACGTGGTACGTGGCCTGGCTGCCTTGCGCGCCTTTGAGGACCTCGTCGAGCGTGGCGGCCTCCACGAGCGTCCGTAGTTGGATCGGCGCGTCGGCGTCGGCCTGGTGGAAGTAGCGGACCTCGACCGTCTCCGCGGGCAGCGTCTCGCGCGGAAACTGGAACAGGAAGGCGCGTCCTTCGGGGAAGTCGGCGTCGATCTCGATCTCGTATTCCAGCTCGCCTGGTTGGCGGACCTGGATGTCGCGCACGTCCTCGTACGCGAGCACCTGTGGCTCGTTGCCGCGGTCGGTGCGAAGCACCTGGACTTGGGCGGTCAGGCGACGGTCGAGGATCGCTTCGTCGACGGTTTCGCGGTTGCGTGAAAAGAGCGGCTCGTCGCCGTCCGGGTTGGAGACGAAGAAGACGCCGGCGCCGCGCGCCAGCAGGTGCGTGGCCCCGCCGGCATCCTGGAACTCCTGGAGGCCGCCGGCCGCGTCGGTGGAGCCGTCGAACCCGTGGACCGTCAGCCACGCGACGGTCCCGTCGCGTTCGAGGCGGACGGCGCCGTCGGAGGTCCGGTCGATCTGGGTTTGGGTCGCCAGTTGGAACTCGATGGGGACGGGGCCGAAGGCGGCGAACGCGGTGAGGCCGCCGGGCTGGTCGTGGATGGTGAGGATGGTGGCGTTCCCCTGGAGCAGGATGCTGGTCGGGCGGCCGTTGGTGTCCTCAAGCGTCGTGGCGGTGCATGGACAGTCGAGGTGGGCCCGGTCGAAGAAGGCGACGCCCGAGACCTCCCAGGTCGTGATGATGCCGTCTTGGAGGTCGACGGCGAGCGTGACGTACCGGCCGTCGAACCGGCCTCCGTCGCGGTCGAAGCCGCCGGGTTGCTGCGTCGTGTTGGTCGGCGTGGGCCGGGGGCTCGTTGTGGGGCTTGGTGATTTCGTCGTGTCCGCCGGCCCGGTCCCGGTCGGCTCGTCGGTCGTCTTCGTGGGGGTAGGGGAGGCGGTGGACGTCTTGATGTCGTGGTGGCTCAGGCAGAGGTCGCCGGCGTCGAGGTGTCCGTCGAGGCTGCCGAACAGCAGGCGGCCTTCGGGCGTCTGCGGGTCGTCGGTGTCGATGTAGAGGAGGAACACGAACGTGGGCTGCAGGCCCGTCTGCGCGGTGATCGACGTCTGGGTGGCGGTGGTGCCGGCGGCGTCGGCGGGGGCGAGGAGGCGGTCGCCGGCGGTGCGGGTCTGGGATCCGTCGACGTCGATCAGGAGCGGTTCGCTGGGGTCGCGGACGGTGTCGTTGTCCGCGTCCTCGAAGGTGTAGTTCACTTGCCCCAGCGGCGTAAGCGGCCCCCGGCCGTGGTCGCGGTCGCCGCTTTGGGGGTGGGTGCCGGCTTCGGGTCCGTCGGGAAGGTCGGTCCATCGTACGTCGGCGGCGGAGACGGCGCCCGGGTCGAAGCTGGTCCCGGATTCCATGTCGACGTAGAGGGGTTCGTCGGCGTCGAGCGTTCCGTCCTGGTCCGCGTCGAAGTAGCGGATCGCCAGGCTGCTTTGCGACGTGCCGTTGGCGCCGGCGAACGGGTGGTCTTCGGGAACCAGGTCGCCCATCCGGCAGACGCGGGCGGATTCCTCCGTCGTCTGGCCGGTTCCGGTGCCGAGTCCGAGCGTGAGGAGGACGGCCACGAGGCCGACGGCCGCCAGTGTCCGTCCGGTTCGTCGGCTTCGCAACCTCGAAGACCCCCGCCGACAACACCCGCGGCCTCTGGTTTAACGGTTTTGCGGCGGTCGCGTGGTGGGTATTTTCAACCCCGACGTCGTGCGTCGGCCGGAGGCCGGGTCGGGATGTGCATCTTGTCGGATCATGAGATCGAGTCGTTGCGGGACGAGGACGCGTTGGGCATCGAGCCGTTTGCGGCGAAGAACGTGACGCCCAACGGGTACGACCTGACGATCGGTGAGGTCCAGGTGCGTGGCGACGGCGAGGCGGTCCGCGACGGAACGGTCACGGTGCCGCCGGGTCGCGGGTTTCTGGTGTCGACGCGCGAGTATGTACGGATGCCGGCGGACGTGGCGGGCCAGTTGTGGGTCCGGTCGTCGTATGCGCGGCGTGGTGTCTTGGCCAGCTTCGGGAAGGTCGAGGCGGGGTTCGAAGGGGAGTTGACGTTGGCGGCGTTCAACTCGTCGGACGAGCCGTTGAAGATCCCGGTCGGCGACCGGTTCGCGCAGATCGTCTTTGAGAAGATGCACACGCCGCCGGCGGTGGCGTACGAGGAACGGTCGGGCAATTATCAGGGGCAGCGTGGGATCACCCATGCCAAGGAGTCCTGAGGCGACGCCGTGCGTCGCGCACGGGTGTTCGAAGTGTTGTTACGAGCTTGAGGCGCCGTTGACGGAGGCGGACGCGGCGCGTCTGGAGGCGCACGGGCACGACCGGCCGGATTTTGCCGTGGTGGACGACGAAGGCGTCCTCCAGTTGCAAAAAAAGAACGGGCGGTGCGTGTTCCTGGGCGAGGACGGGTTCTGCACCGTGCACGCCTACCGACCGGAAGGGTGTCGTCTGTACCCCCTCGTCTGGGACCGGGACGCGGAGGGCGTGGGCCTGGACGATTGGTGTCCGTTCGCCGAGGAGTTCCCCGACGACCCGGATCGACGGCGTCGGGTGCGCCAGGTGCTGCAAACGCTGCGCACCGAGGCCGCCGCAAGAGGGAAAGCTTATCCATAACGCGACTCTTGAACCGGTCCGGGGTCCATGGTTTCCCAGGCGGTGGTGGCGAACCTGCAGGCCTTTGCGGCGATCGCGGCCACAGGCCTGGCGGCGCTGCTGGCGTTCGTCAGCTTCCTTTCGTACAAGCGGCTGCGGAACAAGCGTGCCCTCTACATCGGTTCCGGTTTCGTCGCCTTCCTGTTCAAAGGCATCTACTTGATCGTGATGGCCGAACGCGTGCGAGGCACCGAGACGTGGGTGCTTTGGGTCGCGCTGTTCGACCTGGCCATCCTCCTTCTCCTCTACCTTGCAATCCGGTCGCGGTGAGCCGGCGGGAGGTGTCCCACCCTGTCCCCACCCTCCGAAGAGAACCTGCTTGAGTTGGAGACGCGCCGTCGCATCTACGACCACGTATGCGACGTGCCGGGCGTCCATCTGCGCCAGATCCAGCGGGACCTCGAGATGCCGTTGGGCACGCTCGAGTACCACTTGCGGCAGCTGGAGCGGCACGACTTGGTCACCACGCGCGAGGACGGCCGGTTCAAGGCGTACTTCCCCACCGAGGGGATGGACCGCCGGGACCGCGACTACCTGTACTTCTTGCGCCAGGAGATGCCCCGGCGGCTGGCCTTGCAGATCGCCGACCAGCCGGACATCGGGTTCCAAGAACTCAAGGAGAACATGCCGGTCAGCGGATCGACGGTCAGTTTCCATCTGAAGAAGCTCGTCGAGGCGGGCCTCATCGAAGACGAGAAGGTCGGCCGGCAGAAGATCTACCGGGCGACCGACCCGGAACGGATCCAACGGATCGTCGTACGGTACCGCAAGAGTTTCGCCGACGACCTGGTGGACCGGTTCGCCGACGCGTGGCTCGACATCGGAATCTAGGCGGCGCGCAGGCGGTCGTGGGCCGGGTCGTTGTCGCGTCGCTAGCGGCGGCGCGGCCCGAGAACGAGCGCGGCACCGGCCAGCGCGGCGAAGACGATGCCGGCGATCACGCCGTACACGATGAGGGGCACGAGTTCCGGCGGGATTCCCATCACGTCGAACGCGTGGACGCTGAAGCTGGGGATCGAAACGATGACGTGGGTTCCCGACGGGTCGACGACCCACCAGTACTCGGCCGTCTCACCGGCCTCGGCCTCCAGCACGTCGTCGAGGCTGGCGCTCTGCCGGATGTCGGCGGGCATCAGCGCCTCGAACGTCTCGTTGTAGTAGAGGATGTTGAGGTTCTCGGCCGGGAAGACGCCGGGGGCGAAGTTGACCACGAAGGCGCGTCCGCCGTCGATGTGGCCGTCGACGAGGAACCGGTAGGATCCGTTCTCCATCTCGCCGAACCGGATGTCGACTTCTTCGTAGACGAGGGCGTCGCTTCCCGTTGCGAACACCTGGTACTGGGCGGCGACGCGGCCGTCCCGGATCGCGACGTCGACTTGGTCCTGGAAGGGGGAGGGGTGGGCGAGGTCGGCCACGGAGGCGGCGGCGAGTTTGAAGAGGCTGCCGTTGTGCGCGGTGATGCCCCAGTGGCGTGGCGGCTGGGCGTTGGTGATGAATCCGTGTCGGTCGCCGACCTGGATGTCGACGCGTCCGACGTTGAAGGCGGCGCCCGCGTGGAAGGACGTCTCGATGCCGGTGGCGGGCGGCTCGAGGAGGAACGTTCCTTGGGTGGACTGGAACCGGATCGGCGCCATCGGGTGGTCGTGGAGGGTGACGTTGAACCCGTCTCCGGTCAGGGTGACGACGCCGCCGTCGACGGTGGCTTGGAAGGGGCCCGGTGTCGTGATCTGGTCGAAGAATACGGCCCCGGCCACGGAGAAGAGGCTTACCGTTCCGTCGGCGCCGTTGTAGGTGAAGCCGGCGTATTCGCCGAGCGCGATGTTGTTGCGAAGGATGAAGTCGCCGGGGCGTTGCGGTTCCGGGTCGGCGGTCCCGTTCGTCTGGCCGGCCGCGCCGGCG
>CAZXJU010000112.1:0-6566 GCA_964641035.1 uncultured Halobacteriales archaeon
GAGAAGGGCGCCGAGGAAGGTGAACTCCGCGGCGATGACGCCGCTGCGCCACCGGGTCCAACCGAACGTGTCCTCCAGGTAGCTCACGAGCACCTCCAAGACGGCGATCGTGGAGGACAAGGCGGCGAACGTCAGCAGCAGGAAGAACAGGAACAGGAGGGTGCGGCCGAAGGCGCCGCCGATGCCGCCGAACGCCTGCGCCATCGTGATGAACAAGGCGTCCTTGCTGCCGGGGCTGCCTTCGACGATGGCTTGTTCGAGACCCTGGGCGAAGATGAGCGGGAAGACCATGAAGCCGGCGGTGAGCGCCACCAGGAGGTCCGATACGGCGATGGTGGCGGCGTTCTTTCCCATGGAGACGCCGCGGTCGGTGTAGCTGGCGTACGTGAGCATGATGCCGAAGGCGATGCCGACGCTGAAGAACACCTGGCCGACCGCGTCGCGGATCGTGGCGGGCGTGATCTCGCCAAAGTCGACGGCGAGGTAGAATTCGACGCCGGCGCCCGCGCCGCTGCGGGTCACCGCGTAGATGGCCAGGCCGACGAGCATCGCGAAGAGCGCCGGCATCATGAACAGGTTCGCGCGTTCCAACCCGTTCTTGATGCCGCCGCTGACGATCAGGAGCGTCACCGCCATGAACAGCAGCGCCATGAACAGGGTGTCGAAGCCTTCGCTGGACTCGGCGAGGAAGCCGGCGGGATCGGAGACGATCTGGTCCGTCGGCGCGAAGATCGCGTACTTGAGGGCGATCCCGGAAAGCACCACGTAGTATCCGAGGAAGACGGCGGCGGTCGCGATGAAGACGAGGCCGACCCATCGCCACTTCTTGCCGGACAGCGCTTCGACGGCGAGGACGCTTGATTTCTGCCCATGCTGCCCGATCGCCAGCTCCGCCCACAACAACGGGATCCCGAGAAGGAGCAGCGCGAGGACGTAGACGAGGACGAAGGCGGCGCCTCCGTTCTCACTGGCCAGTTGGGGGAACCGCCAGATGTTTCCAAGGCCGACGGCGGCGCCGACGCCGCTGAGGATGAACCCGACCTTCGTGGCGAAGCGGTCGCGCAGCTTGACCGGTTCGTCCGCACCCATGGCCCGCCGCAACCGGCCTCCGATTCAAAGGCTTGCCGAACGCGTTACTCGACGAGGACGGCGGGGATCGGGTCGTGCAGGTAGCGGTGGACGTGGATTCCGGCGGTCCGGTCGGCCGAGTAGACGTAGCCCTCGTGTTCGATGGCGACCCAGACGTTCCCGAGCCGGGGCCATTCCGACGGTTCCCGGTCTTCGTCGCCGTGCGGGATGACCGCGCCGGCGCTCTTGGGCGCCATCAGAAGCGATTCGTTGCTGATGTCGATGACCCACGTGCCGCCGTGGTTGTGGCCCATGTAGATGTGGCCGTTGGCGATGTCGAACTGGTGGGGCGAGTAGAGGAAGCCGCCGTCGAAGCCTGGTACGCCCGGCAGCGTCCATGTGCTCAGCTGCACGGGGTTTGCGGGGTCGGTCGTGTCGAAGACGCGGATGTGGCCGGTCTCTTCCACACCCACTTGCAGTTCGGGCGCGCCGACGGTGATGTGCCGGTCGTCGATCGGTTCGGGCGCCGGCAGCACGTAGTGGTACTGGTTGTAGTTCGACGGGGCCGCATCGTCGTATTGGCTGACGAGCGTCGGCTGGACGGGGTTCGTGATGTCGACGATGACCAAGCCGTGGTTCCAGTAGGCGCAGTACATGTACGTCCGCTCCGTGAACGGGTGTTGTTGCGCCGTGCAGTCGTGCGGGAAGTAGTCGCCGGCCGGCTCCTCCGGCGGCTTCGGCAGCGAATAGATCCCCACGAGTTCCAGTTGGGCGCCGGTCTCGTCCTCGACCAGCCGGAGGATCTCCACGCGCTGCGTCGGTCCGTTGCCGACGCCGGGAAGCGGCAGCCCCGTCTCGCTGGGCGGGAACCAGTCGTACGTCTGGATGAGCACGAGGTCATCGCCGTTGGCGTGCTTGTGGTAGTGGACCGTGTGCACGCCGTTCGACGGGACGGGATAGAAGGACGCCAGGGTCGGGTCCGCCTTGTCGGAGACGTCGACGACGTAGAGGCCGCGCGGCAGATCGTCCTCGGCGTTCGGGTCCGGCGGGCCGCCCGTGCCGGGAGGCGGGTTCCGCTGCGTGCCATGGAAGACGTATTCGCCGTTGGCGTTCACGTCGATGTCGAAGCCGGCCTCCGCCTCGAAATGGCTGACGAACGTGACGTCGTAGGGGTCGCTGATGTCGAGGATGCAGAAGCCGTTGAGCTGGTTGACGAACAGGTAGTCGCCCCATTCCTTGATGTCCGTGATCTGCGGCGTGTCCTCGTCCACGACGCCGTCCTCCGTGCAGTCGTGGTGGTCGACGAACGCCATGTTGTGGCTGGCTGCATGCAGCGTCGGGTCCGTGTGGTCGTGTTCCAGCTCCGCCAGGAAGTCCTGGCTGGTGTAGTATTCGACGCCGGGCCGGGGTGTCGTGTCGTCGCCGTCGTCGCCGTTTCCGCCCACGCAGCCGGCCAGACCGACCGACAGGAGCGCCACGATCATCATCCAGGTCCGCATACAAATGCCTCGTATACGAGGGCCAGGCGGCACGCTCCCTCTTAAGGTTTGCCGGAACGTCGTCGGGGTCGGCCAAGGAGCAGCGCCCCGATGAGGGCGGCGGCGACCACGGCCGCGCCGGCCGCCGGTGCCTCCTCGTCGGCGGCCAACGTCTCCCCGTCGGCGGCCAGCCGGGGCACGCCGTCCTCCAGGAGGATCGTGGCGTTGCGTTCCAACCGGTAGGTCCCCTGGAGGTTCAGGACCGAGGCGGAGGCATGGTATTCCCCGTCGGAGAGTTCCCCGACCGGGTCGACGGTCGTCCAGGAAAAGTTCAACGGTTCGATGATGCCGTGCGCGTTGTAGGGAAACCGGACGTGGGCCAATTCGGTCGGGACCTCTGCCCTGGTCCCGTCCGGTCCCACCGGTCCTTCCAGGCGGAACGTGACGGTCGTGCCGTCCACATCGTAGTACCCGAAGGCCGCCAACACGGCCCAACGGAACCGGACCAGGTCGTCGTACACCAGCACCTGGGCGCCCGCGTCGTAGACCGGTGGCTTCGTCGTCACATGGATGCGGTGCGGGTACTCGGCTCCCGTGCGGATCCGCCAGTCGGCCGACGTGACTTCGCCTTGACCGTCCGTGTCCATCTGGTAAGGCACCATGGTGACGATGTACCCGGGTTCGTCACCCTCGGGCCCGAGGGCCGATGTCTGGACGGGCAACCGGATGGCGAACTCGTAGACGGGGTCCTGGTCCGGGCGGTTCACCATCGTCGTCGTGCTCTGCCACTTTGTCGGGTCCGGCGAGCCGTACCCGATGCCGGTTTCACCCTCCGCGATGAGGGTTCCCCCGTACGGGTGGCGCCCCGTCTCGACGCGCATGTAGACGCCGACGGCCGGCATCACGCCGACCTGTTCTTCCGACGCCCGCGCGCGATCGGGCGGCGAGCCGGCCGAAAAGTATGCGAACCCGACGATGTCGTCCACCAAGTGCAGCGGCGCCTGAATCCCTGGGTCTTGGTGGACCCGCCAATTGCCGTCCACGCCGTAATCGATGATTCCCGGGCTGCCGAAGAAGACGAATTGGTTGCTCTTGAACTTGCAGCAAGGAGCCTGGTCGCTATCCATGTAGACCGTGGGCATGAGGATCCCCTGTTTCAGATCGTGTTCATACTCCGGATCGGGTGGCTGCGTGTTCATCGGGGATTTTTGAATGATGTCGTTAACGTGCGCGTACAAGATCGTCGTCACAGGCTCGTCGCCCGTGCTTGTGCCGCCGTTGACCGTGCGCGGGTCGCACGTCTCGGGCGACTCCGAACATCCGGGGTACCCGGCCGGCTGCGCCGCTGCATACGGCGCCAACGTCAAGAACGCAAGCGCAAAGGCAAGCCCGATCGCCGACACCGAGGGAACCGCTTTCATCCTCACCACGTACGCCCTCGCTCCCTCCGGCGTATAAGCGATTATGGTCCGGTGGCTGAAGGACCCGGCCTCAACCGGCGGAAGGCGGCCCACCGGCGTCCCCTTGGGAGAGGCGCCCGTCGGCCAGTACGAACCGGCGGCCACTGGCCGACCGGAGCGCCGCATCGTGCGTCGCCGCCACGACGGCCGCGCCCTCCTCGTGCGCCTGGTCGATGAGCCCGCGCACGCCCGCGGCCGACTCCGTGTCCAACTGGCTTGTCGGCTCGTCCAAGAGCAGCAACCGCGGCCGGTTCACCAGGGAACGCGCGAACGCCACCCGCCGCCTTTCGCCACCGCTCAATTCACCGGGCCGGTGCGACCGCCGGTCCGCCAGCCCCGCCGTCGACAAGAGCGACCGGGCCCGTTCGCGTGCCGTCTCCTCGTCCACGCCGGCGGCCGTCGCCGGCAACGCCACGTTCTCCTCGGCCGTCAACGCGGGCACCAAGTGCAGGTCCTGGAACGCGATGCCCAAGCGCCGCAACCGGATCTCCGCGCGTGACGCATCGTCCATCCCGGCCACGTCGCGGCCCTCGAACTCGTAGCCGCCCTCGAATTCGGCGTCCACCAGCCCCAGGATCGCCAACAAGGTCGACTTGCCGGCGCCCGAACGCCCCTCGATGCCGACGCGCTGCCCCGCCTCCACGTCCAGGTCGACGCCGCGCAAGACGTCGAGCCGGTGGCCGCCCGCACCGAACGACCGGGTCACGCCACGCAACCGGCACAGGAGCGTCATCGGCCCCGCACCGGCGGCATCCCGTTAAAACCATATGGCGTGCGCGGCTCGGTGCCGCGTGGCGCTACGCGTCCTCGTCCGCGGCCTCTTCCGGTCCCGATGGCGTCGCTACGCCACGCTGGCGGCCGCCTTCTTCGTTGGTTTGCTCGCCTTCTTCCTGGTCATCTCCCTAGCCGACGGGACCCGCGACGCGCTCGTCGAACCGCTGGCCGCCACCCTGACCGGCGACGTGCGGGTCACCCAGGGCTCCACGGACCTTGCCGCCGGCACCCGATGGGTCGACCACCGCGCCACGACCGCGGCGTTGGACCGCATCCCCGGCGCCGACGCCTCCGCCCGCTTCGAGTCCTCCTACATCAGCGTGCGCGGCGACGCGTTCGAGAACTGGAGCGCCGGCCTGCTGATCGGCGTCGAACCCGGCGCGCCCGCCGAGACCGAAGCCTTGGCCCCCTACATGGTGTGGGGCACGCCCGTCACGTCGCTCGACGTGTTCCACCCCGAGACGAACCGCGCGTACGCCCCTCTCGTGTTGGGCGGACCGGCGTTCGAACGCCTCAACCTCACCGCGAACGCGGACGGGTCGCCGCTCTTCAACCAGACGCTCACGCTCACCAGCGGCCGTACCCTCAACGAGGGCGGCGTGCCGATCCCCGTGACCGTCGACTGCGTCGTCGTCGGCGTCTTCGCCACCGGCCTCGAGCCCCTGGACAAGTTCACCGCCTACGTGCCGATCCAGACCGCTCGCGTGCTCGCAGGCCATCTCGAGAACGACCCGACGGCGAATGCGATCGTCGTCCGAGGAGCCGGCGAAGAACCGGTCCGCGCAGCGCTCGAGGACACGCCGGGCACCCAGACGGAATCCGCCAACGCGTTCGCCTTCGGCTACATGGGCAGCATGCTCGTGATCATTTACGCGGCCGGCGGGGCTACCCTCGCCATCTTCCTCGCCGCCCTCTTGACCTGGTTGTCGCATGAGACCGGCGTACTCGTCCGCGTCGACCAGGGCGTCATCAGCAGCCTACGCGCCGTCGGCGTGCCCGACCGGGCGATCCAAGGAAGCTACGCCGTCCTCTTGGGCGCCGCCGTCGTCGTGGGCGCGACGGCCGCCGTCCTGGTCGCCGTCGTCCTCGGCGCGTTCGCGCCGCCGCTGCGGATCTCCCTTGAGGGCGTCGACGCAGCCGTATCGCTCGGAGTCCATCCATTGGCGCTCGCCGTGGCCGCGGTGCTTTCGGTCGGAGCGGTGGGTCTCTCGACGTGGCTCGCGGCCCGCCGGATCCAGGCGCTCAACATCCTCGACGGCCTACGCGGCCTCTAAGAGGCGTCAGCACGCGGCGATGTCGGCGAACGTCGTCTCGAACAGGAACGCGTTGGACGAATCGTCGCGCAGCGCGACGACCACGTCCTGCGCGGGCAGGATGCCGTCGACGCAGAAGGCTAGGGAGTCGCCAGCCAAGATGGGCTCCTCCCCGTACGTGATCGGCGTCCACATCTCCGCGTCCCACACGGTGTCGGACGACGAGGAGGCCGGGGCGTTCAGTTCGAAGTGAAGCGACGCGTCGCTGGACCGTAGCGACAACCGGTTCCAGTCGGCGCCGGACGACGCCGACGTCACGGTGACCCGGTCCGACGACTGGTCCGTCTGGAACGTGACCACCGGCGCCGCCTCGGCGTAGTATTCGTCGCCGCCGAGGTCGCTGACCATCATGAACATCGCCGCGGCCAGGACCCCGCCGGCCGGCCCGCCGACCGCGTTGGCCGAGAACCAGGGCCCCGTCGACAGGTCGCCGCGGTACTCCTCGAGCTCCATCGTCGATTTCGCCTCGATGG
>CAZXJU010000113.1:0-6548 GCA_964641035.1 uncultured Halobacteriales archaeon
ACGTCGACGACCTGGGCAAACAGGTCGCGACGCTCGCCTGGGGCGTCGAACACGTGGATGCCGGCGACCTTCCGGAGGCGGAGCGGCCCAAGCGGGACCACGACCTGGTCCGGTATTACCAGGCGGCCAGCACAAAGGCCGAGGCGGACGCCGCCGCCAACGACGCGATCCAGAGCTGGGTCCGCCGCTCGGAAGAGGCCGACCCAGAGATCCTTGAACGCTTCGAAGCGGCGTACGAACCCGTCCTCGAAGGCATGCTGGAGAGCATGCGCCGGATCGGCGTCGACTTCGACAGCTTCGTCAAGGAGTCCCGCTTCGTCGCCAACGGCGCCACCGGCCGCGTCATCGAACGGCTGAACGCCAACGAACTCAGCGGCGAGGACGTGGACGGAGGACGGTTCCTCGACCTCAAGGGCCACGGCATCCACGGGCGCAGCCAACGGTTCGTCTACCAGCGGCGCGACGGCACCAGCCTGTACGCCACGCGCGACATCGCCTACCACCTGTGGAAGGCGGAACAGGCCGACCGGCTGATCAACGTCCTGGGCGAAGACCACAAGCTGCAGGCCCGACAGGTCGCCATCGCCCTGGAGCTCTTGGAGGCGAAACACTTGCCGGAGGTCGTCTTCTACGCCTTCGTGAGCCTGCCCGAGGGCAAGATGAGCACGCGGCGCGGCCGCGTCGTCTACCTCGACGACCTGATCGACGAGGCGGTCGAACGGGCGTACGAAGAGGTCAAGAAGCGGCGTGGTGAGGAGCTGGACGAGGCGGCGATGCGGACGATCGCCGAAGGCGTCGGGGTGGGCGCGCTCCGCTACAACATCGTGCGCGTGCAGGCGGAGAAGGCGATCCAGTTCAAGTGGGAGGAGGCGCTCAACTTCGAAGGGGCGTCCGCCCCGTTCGTCCAATACGCGTACGCCCGGTGCGCCAGCATCCTCCGCAAGGCCGACGAAGACGGCGTCTCAATCGAGAAGGCCGACGCCTCGGCGGTCGAAGCCGACGCCGAGGTCGACCTGTTGGCGACGATGGCCCGGCTTCCCGGCGTCGTCCAGGAGGCGGCGGATTCCGCGCGGCCGCACGTGGTCGCCATCTTCGCGCAGGATCTTGCCAACGCGCTCAACGCGTTCTACCGCGACTGCCCGGTGCTCGTCGCCGAGGACCCCTCGGTCCGGGCCACGCGCCTGGCGATCGTCTCGGCGGCCAAAGACGTGCTCGGCGCCACGATGGACCTCGTCGGCGTCCCCATCCTCGAGACGATGTAGGTCGCAGCAAGCTTCAAACGGACCGTACGGTGCCCGGGATGGCCCACGGGGCCGTGTTGGTACACGGGCGTGGTGGCTCTACGCGTCCAACAGGTCGACCGTGAAGTGCGTCGCCGGTTCGGCGTAGGAATACACGAACACCCAGGCCGCGCCCGCCGGGACCACGCCTTCGCACGGCCCGGCGCCGTTGTGGGCGTCGCCGATCGTGGCGTGGTCGGCGTCGAGCCAGAAGCAGTCGCTGTCGGCCCGCTGGTTGTCGACGGTGCTGGTCAGGAGCAAGCCTTCGTAGGCCGCGCCGAGCGGGACCCAGACGCCGTCGACCGGGTCGTCGTCCGGCCCCAGAAGGACCATGCCGATGCATCCCTCGGTCGCCGTCGGCTCGCAGCCGAGGAAGACGCCCTCATACTCGAAGTGGCGTTGGATGTCTTCGCCGGCCTCCTCGACGGCCGCGATCGTCACGTCGACGGACGCGGAATCCGTCTGGCCGGCCTCGTCGGTGACCGTCACGTTGACCGTGAAGTTGCCTGCCTTGCCGTACGCGTACGTCACGTTGGCGCCGGCGGACGTGTTGCCGTCCCCCAGATCCCACGAGAACGTAAGGTTCGTGCCCGTGCTGCCGGCGGCGTCGAACGTGATGTTGACGCCCACGGCCGCCTCGAACGTCGTGCCGTTGTCGGTCACGTTGTCGCCGGAGACGGCGATGGACGCAGCCGGCGGATCGGGGAGCGTCTGGTTCGCCGTCTGGTTCCCGCCGGTCGCTCCGTCGCCGGTGCCGGCGTCTTGGGCGGTACCGTCGTCGTCGGCCAAGCAACCGGAAAGGGCCACGGCCACCAACAGGACCAGTGTAGCGAGCGTTCGGAACTTGTTACGTGTCATTGTTGGCGACGCACGGATGCGCCGTAATAAGGTTTGTGTGGGTCCAGTCACGCGGCGGCCACCGAAGGGGACGTTGGCCGGACCACGAAAAATTGTGCCAGGCCGTCATTGGACCAACCTTTTATGACGGGCCACGACTACGCGGCGCCTCATGGGAGACCAGTCGGACGTCGGAGGCTCAAAAGAGCTCGTGACGCTCGAGGAGGCGCGCCTGGGCCCACAGGCCCGGAGCAAGTTCCTCAAGCAGGGGTACCGGCTGGTCGGTGACCATGACCACAGCGCCGTCAAACTCTGCCATTGGACCAAGAGCGCCGCCAAGGGCGGCATGTCGTGTTACAAGAACACGTTCTACGGGATCGCCAGCCACCGCTGCATCCAGATGACGCCGAGCCTGCCCAGCTGCAACTACGCATGCAACTTCTGCTGGCGCGACCATTTCGGCAACAACCCCACCCTCGAGGGGTACACGCTGGACGAGCCTAAGGACATCCTTGAAGGCTCGATCAACGCGCAGAAAGAGCTCCTGACAGGCTACAAAGGCAACCCGTACGTCGAGTACGCCACGTGGCTGGAGGCGATGGACCCGAAACACATCGCGGTCAGCCTCAACGGCGAACCGACGAACTATCCGCACCTGGGCGAGTTCTTCGCGGCCGCCCACGACCGTGGCATCTCCACGTTCCTGGTCACCAACGGGTCGAACCCGGACATCATCCGCGGACTGACGACGCTGCCGACGCAGATCTACTTGAGCGTCGACGCGCCCAACGCCGAGGTCTTCGAACGCGTATGCAACCCGTTGCTGCCGAACCTGTGGTCGCAGTTCCAGCAGACCGTCGACCTGTTCGGCTCGATCGGCACGCGCACCGTGTGCCGCCACACCCTCGTCAAGGGGGAGAACATGGCCGACGAGAACATCCCGGAGTACGCGGAGATCCTAGGGCGTGCCCGGCCGATGTTCATCGAATCCAAAGGCTACTCGCACATGGGCCCGGCGATGAAGAACCTCGAACGGGACAACATGCCCACGCACGAGGAGGTCCGCGCGTTCACCCGGAAGCTGCTTGCGCACCTGCCGGACGAGTACGAGTTCGTCAACGAGCGGGAGGAGAGCCGGGTGACCCTGTTGAGCCGCGTGGGCTCCGACACCCTCATCGACGGGTTCGAGGCCAACGTCAAGCCGACGCCGGCGCCCGCGCCTTTGTGACCGCTGGGTTCGGCGTTTTCCCAACGGACGACGACGGTTTATG
This sequence comes from uncultured Halobacteriales archaeon, assembly GCA_964641035.1. Taxonomy (GTDB): domain Archaea; phylum Thermoplasmatota; class E2; order JACPAO01; family JACPAO01; genus CAZXJU01. The sequence continues at coordinate 3,389 of CAZXJU010000113.1, forward strand.
AGCCCTGGCGCCGTCGTGCCAACTATGGCGGTCGGCCGGGCGCTCGTAGCAATTCTGGCAGTCGTCACGCTCTCCGGCTGCGTGGGAATCCTGCCCGACCAGGACGGCGCCACGACCCTCGTGCTGCGGTACACGCTCCACAACACGTCGCCGACCGCAGAGGTGCGCTACGCAGGCCCCGGCGAACATTGCGGGACCGCGCACATCGAGGACGGCCGGGCGGTCGTGGAACGCGACGCGCTCGACGACGTCGGCACGCAGCGCCCGTTCCTCGTCGTCCTGCCGGCGCTCGAAGGAGGCTGGGCCACGACGGGCACCGAAGGGTTCCCCTTGGCGTTGACCGCCGTCGTCGACCCTGGCGTCCAGGGCGACGAGGAACCGGTGGCGACGATCGGATGGCGGACCGAAGGCGACCGCACGTTCGCGACCGTCGACGCCGAACCGGTCGAACTGCCGCACGAGTGGGACAAGATCCACGAGCCGGGCCAGTGGCGGGCCGAGTTGCGGCTGTCCATGGGCCCGGACCGGATCGATACGTTCCGGATGCAAACCTGCGCGTGACGACCAGCGTCCCGCCTCGGCCAACACGGTTATGGGCGGGGCCAGTACATGCGGCGCCGTGGCGCCCGACGACCGACCGCGCATCCCGCCAGGCCAGCGGCGGACGCCGAAGTTCCCCGTGCTCGATTTGGGCATCAAGCCCGAGTTCGACGACGACGGGTGGCGCCTTCGCGTGTGGGGCGAGGTCGAGGACGAGTTCACCCTCGACGCCGACGCCTTCGCGGCCCTGCCGCGCACGCCGTTGACGGCGGACTTCCACTGCGTGACCAAATGGAGCCGGCTCGACCTCGACTGGGAGGGTGTCCCGGCGCGTGAGATCCTGCGGCGCGCCAACCCGAAGCCGACGGCGAAGGCCGTCATGGCGCACGGCATGGAAGGCTACACGACGAACCTCCTGTTGTCGGATTTCGACGACGAGACGGTGCTGTTGGCCGACACGCTCGACGGGCGGCGGTTGTCGACGGACCACGGCGGCCCGGTCCGGCTCCTGGTACCCAAACTCTACGGGTGGAAATCCTGCAAGTTCCTCGTGGGCCTCGAGTTCCTGACCGAGAACGAGGCGGGCTTCTGGGAACAACGCGGCTACCACATGCGGGGTGACCCGTGGCGCGAAGAACGCTTCTGGGCGCCCGTCGATTGACGGGTCGGGCCACCGGCCGTCTCGCAAGCCTCAATTAGCCGAGACGATGGAGGGAGCCGCAGAGCGTGCCGCCATGCCCAACCCGCCGACGCCGTTGAACACGAAGCTCACCGACCACCAGAAGAACGTCGTCGACACGATGCGGCGCATGGGCGCGCTGAACCCGGACAAGGCGCGCGGGGCCGAGGACATCATGAAACTCACCCGGATGCCGAAAGGCCGCGTCCTGAGCGTCGTCCAGGAGCTGGAGAAGATGCGCCTGGTGGAGCGGGCGCCCAGCCACAAGCAGCACAAGTACTTCCTGCGCGCCTGAGGCATCAGAAGTCGCCCAGGTTCGACTGGGCGCGCTGCGCGGACCCGGCGCCGTACTTCGCCAGCGACGATTCGACCCGTTGGCGGCTGAACCGGAACCCGTCGACCAAAAGGTCGCGCACGGCGTCCGCGTCGACGCGTCCCCACGTCGGCTCGCTCGTGTCGGCGACGTCGGGGTCGAGGAAGAGGCCGCGGATCGCTTCGACGGGTTCGACGCCTTCGCGGCCTTCGCGCACGTGCTTCCACATGGCGCCCTTCTCTTCGGTCTCGGCGCGCGACAGGACGCCTTCCAGGTCGCTTTCCTCGCCGATCATCTTGATCGCGGTCTTGGGTCCCACGCCCTTGATCCCGGGGTTGTAGTCGGTGCCCATCAGGATCGCGACGTCGACCAGTTGCGCCCGGTTGAGCGACAACTCGTCGAGGGTGGCGCCCAGGTCGACCCGGACGGGCGCCACGTCCACCCACGCTTGCCGGCCGGGAAGTTTCCGCCGGCCGCCGACCGAAAGGTTCCGGTACACGACGGGGGCGCCGAAGAGCAGGCTGTCGAAGTCCTGGCTCGCCACTGCGTCGACGAGGCCTTGTCGCGTCATGTGCGCCGCCTGCGCCTCGCCCTCCGAAGGCGCGTCGAGCCACGGGACGCCCAACGCGCCCAGGAGCTCCTTCGCCTGAGCGACCATCGTCTTGTCGAGCGTCGACGTCTGCTGCGCCTTGGACCGCGCGGTCTCCAGGTCGCCGGCCTCGAGCGCCGCCTTGTAGTCCTTCTTGGCCTTCTCCTTGATGCGGCGGCGCTCTTCGATCGTCGCGCGTTTCAGTTGGCTTGGTTTGCCGTCGAACACGTAGACCGGCCGGACGCCGGCCTCCACGAGGTTCGCGGTCCGTTGGAACAAGCCGCTCAGGTGGCTGGTGACGCGGCCTTCGTCGTCGCGCAGGGGCGTGCCGTCGGCGCCGCGAATGGTGGCCAGGAACTGGTAGAGGGCGTTGTACGCGTCGATGGCGATGCGTTGGCCTTCCAGGTCGTCGATGCTGACCTCTTCGCTGATGACGAGGTCGCCGAGGTTCACGCCCACAAGGCGGCCAATCCAGGCGGGCCACTTCAAGGCTGCGACGACGGGGGCCGGCACGTTTATGCCGATGGGGGGGTTGAATCGCGACCGTGGCCGACGACGAGATGCCGGTGGACGAGCCGGTGGCCAAGGCCCTGGCGGCCCAAGGCATCACTTCGCTCTACCCGCCGCAGGCCGAGGCGATCGGTCCCGTGCAGGCGGGCGGCAACGTCGTCGTGGCAATCCCGACGGCCGCCGGCAAGAGCCTGATCGCGTACTTGGCGATCCTCCACAAGCACCGCCACCGCCCCGGCCGCGGCAAAGCACTCTACATCGTGCCGTTGCGGGCGCTGGCGTCCGAGAAGCTCGACGAGTTGCGCCAGTTCCGCGACCTCGGGCTCAAGGTCGGATTGGCGACCGGCGACCCCGACGAGGAGGATTCGCGCCTCAGCCGCTTCGACGTGGTGGTGGCCACCAGTGAGAAGGCGGACAGCCTGCTGCGGCACCGCGCCGCATGGTTGCGCGACGTCGACCTGATCGTCGCTGATGAGGTGCATCTCTTGAACGACGGCAACCGCGGCCCGACGCTCGAGGTGCTCCTGGC
>CAZXJU010000114.1:0-6495 GCA_964641035.1 uncultured Halobacteriales archaeon
CCCGTTCCCGATCGCCGGCTGGACGTTCCCGCACGACGTCGAATGGACCGGCCGCCTCATGTTCAGCCTACACTACCTAAGCGTCCACGACACGACCGCCTTCGTCAGCAGCTACCACGGCGGCGTCTGGGCGCTCGACCTGAGCCCCGTGCTGGGTGCCGACGGCGGCTGGACGCTCCTGGACGCCATCGGCGTCTACCACCCGGCCGAGGTGTCCCCACGACCCTCGCCCACGCCCATGCGGTGGGCGCCCACCGTCGAAGAGATCCACGCCTTCGACGACGGCACCTTGTTGACCTTCGACTCCAACTCCGGCGCCTACACGTTCCGGTTCGACGCCACCGACCCGATGCCGGCGCCCGAGCCGTGGCCGCTCGACGCGCCGCCCGGCACCCGTTGAAACCGCCCGAGGAACCCACGATGAACCCGAAACACGCCATCCTGATCGCCGCCGTGGCCGCCCTCAGCCTCGCCGGCTGCACCGGACCGGCCGGCACCGCCGACGACGCCCTGCCCACCGACGACGCACCCGTCATCGACCCCGATTGGGCGCTCAACGCCCTCCAGTTCGACGACGGCCACGACCACGCGAACCCCGTCCACCACGAGAACCTCACGACCCCCAACTTCAAGATCGTCGGGCACAACCCGCTGGTCAGCCCCGACCGCGGCGTCACCAACTACTACTACCCGTGCGGTGACGCGAAAGACACCACCGACGGCCGGCAACTGGCGATCATCGAGTCCGGCACCGACGTCGCGTTCGCGATCGCCGACGTGACCGACCCGACGGCACCCGAGTTCCTGGGCGAGCTGGTCATGCGCACGACCGACCCGTACGACGTGGCGCTCGTCGACAACGGAAACTACGTCGCCATGGTCACGTCGCTTCCCAAGACCCCCGATGAGGGCGAACCCGTCGACCGGCGCGGCGCCCTCGTCTGGGATTCGCCGTGCAACCCGGGCCCCGTGCCCGTCATGGACGCGACGCAAGGCCCGCTCGACGAGTTCACGCCCCGGCCGAACCAGCTGCTTTTGATCAGCATCGCCGACCCGGCGAACCCCGTCGTCATCGACCAACGGCCGCTCTCCGGCGTCGGCCACGGCGTCTACTCCACCGTCGTCGACGGCCGCACCTGGGTCGCCACCGCCATGTACGGCGCCGTCAACGCCCTCGGCACGTACCAGTTCTACGAGATCATCCAAGGCGCCACCACGCCCGTCCTCAGCTACCTGTCCACGTACCACATCCCGCCGTCGACCGACACGGACGACCTGACGCGCAACATGGGCCACAACGACGTCTGGATCCACAAACATCCCGTCACCGGCCAGGTGCTCGCGTGGATGGCCCACTGGCACCACGGCATCATGGTCGTCGACCTCACCAACCCGCGCATGCCGACGCAGATCGCCCACTGGAACGACTACGACCCGGCGCGCCCCGGCTCGACCGGTGGCTTCCACTCGATCTGGGTGTTCGAGGAGATGTGGGGCGACCGCCAGTTCGTCATGACGGGACCCGAACTCGGAAGCCACCCGCCCGACCAACCCACCGGCACGTTCTGGGTGCTCGACGCCACCGACCCGACCGCCCTTGACCCCGTCGGCGCGTGGACGCTGCCGCATGACGTGGAATGGACGCAAGGCGCCGAGTGGAGCGGCCACTACATGACCGTCGTCAACCAGACCGCCTTCGCGACGATGTACCATGGCGGCGTCTGGGCGATCGACCTCTCCGGCATCCCGGACCAAGACTTCCATTCGCTGCCGTCCGCCGGCGTCTTCGTTCCGCACCTCACCTCACCCAGGCCCGACCCGTCGGCCTCGCCGTGGGCGCCGATCCTCGGCGAAGTGCATCCGTTCGACGACGGCACCCTCGTCACGTTCGACGCCGGAAGCGGCCTTTACGCCTTCACCTTCGACGAGGCGATGTCGCTGCCGGCGCCCGAGCCGTGGCCGATCGAGCCGGTCGCGGGCCGGTGAGCCGACGAGATTCCGCGAGAAGGCCCTAAAGGTTAAATCAGCCGCCGGGCGGCTTATTATCGTGCACCGAACGGTCGCCATCCTAATCCTGCTGACGCCGGTTGCCGTGGCGGGCTGCCTCGGCGGAGACGACGCGCCGTCCGACGTGGACCCGAAGGTCATGGAAGGCCCCGCGGCCGCGTTCGGCGACCCGGCCCCGGACGCCGGTCCCGACCGGACGCTGCGGTTCGGGACGCCGGTGGAGATGCCCCAGGCGTTCGGCGCGTCCGAGCCGAGCCTGGCGTTTGCCGCCGACCGGACCCGTTTCGTCGCGGCCCCGACTGGCCTCCAGGACTCACCAAACGTCGTCGAGGGCGCCGCGTACCTCTGGCGATCCGACGACGGGCTCACATGGCAGGCGTTGCGCACGCCGGACGCCGTCCCCCTCGTCACGAACCCCGTCTTCGGCAACGACGGCGTAGGCGCGTTCTGCTCGTGCGACGCCGACGTCGCCACAAGCCCGGACGGCTGGACGTACTACACGGACTGGTGGATCGCCGGCCTGGCGGTCGGGAACTACCTCGTCGAACGGAGCCCCGACGGCGGCGCCACATGGGACTCGGTCCCGGTCACCGTACCCCTGGAGGAGGCCCAATCCGTCGACCGGCAATGGCTCCTGGCCGGACCCGACGGGTTCGTCGCCCTGTTCTACGGCCAATTGGATGCCCCGCTCTTCGCCTCCGGCTTCTCGATCGACGCCATCATCAGCCACGACCATGGCGCGTCATGGTCCGAACCCGTGCGCGCGGTCGAGGCCGACACGCGCACGAACTGGATCGCCCACCCCATCCTCCTCGACGACGGGACGCTCCTGGTGCCCCACGCGAAGCCAGGGACGGGCCAGGACCGGTTCGAATCCGCCGGTGAGGTCTGGGTCTCCCGGTCGGAGGACGGAGGCGCGACGTGGGAACCGACGCGCGTGGCCCGTGTCTCCGACGGGTTCGGAAACCTTTGGCCGGTGCAAGGGGCCGCCGACGACGCCGGAAACGTCTACCTGGCGTGGGCGGAGATCGCGGACGACGGCATGCGGGTCGTCCTGAGCTCGAGCCAGGACGCGGGCGCCACCTGGACCGAACCCAACGCGGTCCGTGCCGAAGGCGCCAACTTCCTGCCCTGGGTGGCGGCGCGTGGCGATGGGACCGTCGCCGTCGGCTGGTACGGCGGGGACACGGCCACGGCGGACCCGCGGGAGGCGCCCGAGGACGCCCGCTGGTTCGCGTGGGTCGCCGAGAGCCACGACGCCGGCCGGTCCGGGACGCTCGTCAAGGTGTCCGACGAGCCGGTGAAGATCGGCCCTCTCTGTCCGCGGGGCGCCGTATGCGACGGCGACCGGGAACTCCTGGATTTCCTGAGTGTCGCCTACGGGCCGGAGGGGCGGCTCCACGTGGCGTTCGCCCACGAGACGCCGGCGGACGGATTCCTGGACGCCAAGGTGTTGTACTCGGTGGCGGCCGGACCCACCACCGGGCCGCCGGCCTAGTGCCTAAAACTAGGCACTAGGAACCATCGGATGCCTTGGCACATAAACGCCTCGGATCTGGCACAATAAGTGGCCCAAACGGCCGGCCAATCCCAGAATCCTAGTGCCTAAACTTAGGCACTAGGCCTCGTCGCCCCCGCGGATCGTCGCGAACGCCGTCATCGTCAACGTCCCGGCCACCCCCGGCGTCGTCCGCATCCGCTCGAGTACCACCTCGCCGATCTCCTCGATGCTCGCGCCGCGTACCTTGGCCACGATGTCCCACTCCCCCGTGATCACGTAGACCTCCTCGACCCCCTCGAGCCGCGCGATCCGCTTGGCGACCTCCCGCTGGCTGGTGCCGCTGGCCGGCGTGAAGCTCGCCATCACGAAGGCCACCACGCCCTTGCCCAGCGCCGCGTGGTCGATCCGCGTCGTGTACCCCTTGATTACACCCCGGTCCTCCAACCGCTTGATCCGCTCGGCCACCGTCGTGCGCGGCTGCCCCAGCGTCCGCGCCAGCTCCGCGGCCCCCGTGCGCGCGTCGCGCTCCAGGTAGCTCAGGACGTCCCGGTCCAAATCGTCCAACTCCACCGTCATGATGACGGCATAAACCCCCGACTACGTGAATCTTGCCGTCAAAACGCCGATTCCCTTGTCGAAACGATTAACTGGGGGCGGCCACTAAACGTTCCTTCCATGCCCGAGGCCGAGCCGCCCCAAGAATGGTCCGACCCGGCGGCCCACCTCAAGAACGAGCGGACCCGCCTCGCGCTGCGCATCCAACAGCGGCTCCTGCGAGAACTGCGAAGCCTCCTCGACGCGGACGGCTACGTCGAATTCCTCGCGCCGATCCTCGGCCCCGTCACCGACCCCGGAACCCGCGGCGCCAAACAGGCGACCGTCGACTACTACGGCCACACGTACCGCGTGATGTCCAGCGGCATCCTCTACAAGCAGGCCGCGCTCAACGCCCACGACCGGATCTACTTCAACGCACCCAACGTCCGCCTCGAACCGCCGGAGACCGCCACCACCGGCCGCCACCTGGCCGAGTTCTACCAACTCGACATCGAGACCGCCGACGCCGACTACCACGCCGCGATGGATCTCGCCGAGCGGCTCGTCGCGGGCGCCGCCAACGCCGCCGCCGACGCCTTCGCCGACCAACTGGCCGCCGTCGACTACGAACCCGTCCGGCTCGAACCTCCGTTCCCCCGCCGCACGCACGCCGACGTCGTGGAAGAACTGAAGGCCGCCGGACGCGACCAGGACGAAGCCGCCGAGATCCGCTGGCCCGAAGAACAATGGCTCAGCCAGCAGACCGACAACGCGTTCTTCATCCACGACTACCCCAAAGGCAGCCGCGGCTTCTACGACAAGGAGGACCCCGACCGCCCCGGCATCCTCCGAGACTTCGACCTCATCCTGCCCGGCGGCTACGGCGAGGTCGTCAGCGGCGCCGAACGCGAATCCGAATACCCTAAGCTCATCGCGCGGATGCGAGAGACCGGCGAGAACCCCGCCAAGTACGGCTGGTACATCCGCATGATCAAGCAAGGGATCCCCGCCTCCGCCGGCTTCGGGATCGGAGTCGAACGCCTCACCCGCTTCGTCGCCGGCGTCGACGCCGTCTGGCAAGCCCGCCCGTGGCCGAAGCTCCCGGGGCACCCATGCCCGTAGACGCCGACCCGTACGACGCGGTGCGCCGCCGCGCCCGGCAAGGCGCCGCCGCCCTGTTCCCGTTCGACGACCCCGCCGAGTACGGCACCCGCCCCGTCGGCGCATCGCGGATGCGGGCCGCGCGCGGCGGCCTCCGCTGGGAAGACATCGCCATCGCACCGCCCCTGTTCACGCCGCGGCGGTACGAGAAGATGCTCGACCTCGGCCGCGAACCCTACTACACCGACGTCGACCTGGCCGTCGACCTCGGCGGCTTCTCCAGCCGGCTGCCCATCTACGCCAGCGCCATGGGGTCCACCGAGATCGCCAGCCGCACCAGCCTCCCGATCGCCCGCGCCGCCGGCGCCGCCGGCGTCCCACTCGTGCTGGGCGAGAACGTGACGACGGTCCGCGGCTACGCAACCCCATCCTCCGAAGGCCACCCGAGCCTCAAACAGCGCGCCGACGCGTACTCCGGCACGCTCGACGAGGACGTCGGCGGGCTCGTCATCCAGCAGAGCGTCGAAGACGCCGACGCGGAACTGTGGAACCAGGTCTACAGCGACCCCGACTTCGAACCGCTGCTATCGACCGGCCGCCTCGGCTTCGAACTCAAATGCGGACAGGGAGCCAAACCCGGCCTGGGCGGCCTCACCCTCGTCACGGGCGACGACGCCGAACGCCTCGGCAAACACTTCCTGGTCGAGGAGACCGAGGTCGGTGGTGGCCTGCGGATGCGGCACAGTGCGCCCGGCACGTACAGCGAGGAGATCCTACGCCAACAGATCCGCCTCATGCGCAACAACTACCCACGCGCCCGCGTCTGGGTGAAGCTGCCTCCCACGCGCGACATGGACGCCGCGGCCCGCGTCGCATGGGACGCCGGCGCCGACGCGGTCACCGTCGACGGCGCCGAGGCCGGCAGCGGCCTCGCCCCCACGGCCTTCCTCGACGACGTGGGATTGCCCCTTCTGGAATGCCTATTCCTCCTCGGGCGTCCGCCGGCCGACCGGTGCCTCACCGTCTCGGGCGGGTTCGCCGACGCCGGCCGGATCGTGAAGGCGTTGGCCTTGGGCGCCCGCAGCGTCGGACTCGGCCGCGCTCTCTTGGTCGCCCTCGACGAGGGCGGCGCAGACGGCCTCGACCGGTACCTGCAGACGGCGGCCGCCGAGATGCGGCTTCTCGTCAGCGCCGTCGGAAAGTACCGCGTGGCCGAACTGACGCCGGAAGACCTGTTCCTGCCGCAGGGGACCGTGCCGGGGTTCTGAAGGCCGCGCACGCGGCCCGGGACCCAGGGGATTGTCCTAAAATTAGGCAGCCTCAATTAGTAGTACCCGGCTCCCGATGCG
>CAZXJU010000115.1:0-6454 GCA_964641035.1 uncultured Halobacteriales archaeon
GGCATCCTGGCGGGGCTCCTGTACGACAGCGCGTTCCTGGCGCCCCGGGAGCAAGCCAAGCGGCCCGACAACGGGGACCCCGTGCCGTCAGCGCCGCCCGAAACCGACCCAATCGGCTCGGAGCACGGGTCTCTGGAGCCGGAACCGGACACGACGCCCGGCGGACACGACCCGACCAGTCTCGACGACCCGAAAGGTGATTGACGCCGCCTAGCTCGTGGCGGCGGCGACCGCCTCAGCCAACACGTCGGCACCGCCGTCCACTTGTTCGTCCGTGATGACGAGCGGCGGGATCAGCCGGATCGCGGACGGGCCGGCGGGAAGCACGATCAGACCGCGCGAGATTGCCTCCTCGAGCACGGCGTTGCGCGTCTTCGGGTCTGGTTCGCGGGTCCGGCGGTCCTTGACGAATTCCACCGCCCGCATCAGGCCGAGGCCGCGGGCGTCGCCGATCGCCTCGTGGTTCTCCATCAGTTCATCGAGCCGTTTGCCGAGGTGGCCGCCGACCCGTCGGGCGCGCTCGACCAGCTTCTCCTCGCGGATGACACGCAAGGTGGCGCGGGCGGCAACGCAGGCGACGAGGTTACCGCCGTACGTGTTGCTGTGCGCCCCCTGGACGCCCCAATCGAGGTCGGCGCGGAAGACGCACGCGCCGATCGGGTAGCCGGAGCCCATCGCCTTGGCCATCGTCACGATCTCGGGCACCACGCCGTAATGTTCCATCGCGAACATGCGGCCGGTCCGGCCGAACCCGGTCTGGACCTCGTCGGCGGCCAGCAGGATCCCATGCGAATCCAACTCCTTCTTGAGGGCGGCAAAGAACCCCTCCGGCGGGAAGACGTACCCGCCTTCGCCTTGGACGGGTTCCGCGAAGAGCGCGCCGGCCTCCTCCGCCGGGAGCTGCGTCGCCAACAATTCTTCGAGCGTCCCCAAGACGGCGTCGGTGAGCGCGTCCGGGTCCTCGTAGCCGTCGATGCCGAACTGGTTCCGGTACGGGTTGGGGTACGGGATCGTGTGGACGCCGGGCACCGTGGGGAAGAACCGGGCGCGTTGTACGCTCTTGGAGCTGGTGAGGCTCAACGCGCCCATGGTGCGTCCGTGGAACGCGCGTTGGAACGCGATCATCTGCGGCCGCTTCGTCGCCCACCGGACGAGCTTGAGCGCGGCCTCGTTGGCCTCGGTCCCGCTGTTGGCGAAGAAGACCTTCCGTTCGTCCTCGCCGGGGACCAGGCCGGCCAGTTCCTCGGCGAGGTCGGCCTGGGCCGCGTAATAGAAGTCGGTGCCGGCAAAGTGTGCCAGCTCTCCGGCCTGACGCCGGACGGCTTCGACTACCGTCGGGTGGGCATGGCCGGTGTTCAGGACGCCGATGCCGCTTGCGAAGTCGAGGTAGAGGTTGCCGTCGACGCCGCGGACCACGCTGCCGCGGCCCCGGTCGGCCACGATCGGCGCCGTCTTGGTCGTCGTCGCGACGAACCGGTGGTCCTTGTCGACGATGTCCTGGCCCGCGTCGCCCGGCATCGGGGACCGCATCACGGGGCGCGGTTCCGTGCCCTTGGGGTCCATGACCGGGTCTTGCGACGGCATCGGCCGCCGAAGCCGGGCGTCGATTAAAAGAACTCCGTGCGGCCGACGGGTCGTCCGGGATGCGGCAACCCGACGGCCGACACGCGCCGATACGAGGGCCTGGGATGGACGTCGTTGCGTGAACGGTTAAATAACGGGTCGCGGTGAGGCCCCACGTGGGACCCATGCGGGCAAGGACGATCCTGACCACGGCCGCCCTCCTGATGATGGGAATGGCTGGGTGTTTCGGCGGAACTTCAAGTGTCGACCTGAACGCGACGTTCACGGTGACGCAGACCGGCAACAGCACGTACCTCTTCGACGCGTCGAACTCGACCGGCGACATCGTGGAGTACCAGTGGAACTTCGGCGAGGGCACGCTCGTCAATACGACGAAGCGGAAGGCGGAGATGGAATACACCATCACGGACGCCCGCCCGACGGCCTCCCTGGTCGTCGTCGCCGCCGACGGTTCCCGCGCATTCAACCTGACGACGGTGACACTCGGCAGCGGCCAGAACCAGGCGCCCGACGTCCGGCTGGACCGGAACCCACAATGGGTCTCTCCGGGCACGGAGGTCGTATTGGACGCATCCGGCTCTGACGACCCGGACAGCGACGGATTCACCAGCGAATGGTTCTTCGGCCCTCGCGTCGACCCGCAGCCGCCCGCGGCGACCCTCGACACGGGCCTGCTGAGCGAGGGCGAGACGTTCGACCAGCTCTTCGACACGCCCGGCACCTACTTCATCAAGTGCGAACCGCACCCGTGGATGATCGGCCGGGTCGTCGTCTCCGACAACGCCACCATGTCCGACAACGCCAGCCTGGCGATCGAGAATTTCGCGTTCAACGGAGGCGCCGACCTCGTCGTACGGCCGGGGACCGATGTGAACATCGTGAACCGGGACCCCGTTTCCCACACGGCGACAGCCTACGCGGCGGCCCCCGGCGGCGTGAAACAGTCGACCGACGCCCGGACCCTCCGCCTGTCCGGCCTGGACGCCGACGACTACCAGGCGACGCTCGTGCTCGACGACAAGAAGCCGGGTGTCCCCGCCACCGCCTCGTGGCCGGTGAAGGTGTCGGCGGACGCCCCCGCGATCAACTTCTCCTCGCCGGTGGACGAGGGGGGCGCAATGACGTTCAACGATGCGGCGGAGACCGAATCCTTCGGTCCGCTCGCGTTTGACGCGAACATCACGGCCGAGGCGACGTACACCGCGTCGCTGACGGGCGCCACGGTCAGCTTCCAGATCGTCGGTTCGAACACGACGATCCCGGGCGCCTGCGCCTCGGGCTCATGCGTCGCGATCGGCGACCTTGGCTCAGGCGAGTACCAGTTTGAGTTCGCCGTTACCGACGGTGCGGTCACGGAATGGCAGATCGAGGTCAAGGGGTTCGTGTACTACACGGTGCCCGACTTCGAGGCCTGATGGGGGCGCCGGCGCGGTCACGTCCGCTCGGCGGATTCTGCTATCCCTTGTTCTTGGTTGAGCCGGCCGCTTACCAGGCCGCGCGGGTCCAACCGTACTGACGCGAATCCGAGCTCGGACAACGCCGTCCGGACCCGGTCGCCCATGGCGGACAATCGATCCACGTCGGTTGCCGGGACCTCGACGCGGGCGTCGCCGCCCAGGTGGCGGACGCGCACGTCCTCGAACCCTTCCCGTTTAAGGAACTCTTCCGCCGCTTCGATGCGCCGGAGTTTGGACAGCGTGACCTCCTGTCCGTAGGCGATCCGGCTGGAGAGACACGGACTGGCGGGCTTGTCCCACACCGGCAGGTCCCAATGGCGTGCGACCGCACGGACCGCATCCTTGCCTAGTCCGACTTCAAGCAGCGGGAACCGGGCGCCTTGCGTGCGGGCCGCGGCGATTCCCGGCCGCCAATCGCCGGTGTCCGAGGCGTTGACGCCCAGCGTCACCGTCTGGTAGCCGCGCGCGTCGGCCAGCCGGGCCAGGTCCTCGACGAGGCCTTCCTTGCAAAAGTAGCAACGGTCCGTGGGGTTCGCCACGAAGCGCGGGTCGTCGAGTTCGCTGCGTCCGAGCGCCTCGAACCGGATGCCGATGCGGCCGGCGAGCGCCCGTGCCCCGTCGAGCTCGCTGCGCGGCAACGTGGGGGAATCGCTGGTGGCGGCCAGCGCGCCGGCGCCGAGTGCCTGGTGCGCCGCCTGCGCCACGACGGCGGAATCGACGCCGCCACTGAACGCGACGAGAGTCGAACCGTAGGACGCCAGCGTCTTGACGAGGCGTTCGGCGTCGGCCGCGGCGTCGGTCATCGGGTCGTCATCTACGCCGGCTCGCGTTAACTATTTTGTGCGGCATCGTCGCGAGGCGGCAACTCCGCTTCGGCCAGTTTCTTCGCAAACGGGTCGTCCGGTGCGGCCCCTACAATCATCCTCCGAAGCTCGTCGACGCCGTCGCCCTCCGTGCACGATACACGCAAGCGGTCCGACGGTGGCGTGTCGACGTTGGTCAGGTCCGCCTTCGTCTCCGCCTCCAGAATCGGCACGCCTTGGAACTCCGTCCGCACCTCCTGCAAGAGGCCTTCCTGTTGCGCACGCGTGTATCCGCAGGTCTCCGTGGGGTCGAGGACGAACAGGATGATGTCGGCCAGGTGCGTCAGCGCCAGCACCGCCTGCTTCTCGATCGGGTTGCGGGCCTGTTTCGGCTTCTCCAGAAGGCCCGGGGTGTCGACCAGTTGGAACCGGCGGGCGCGGACCTCGTCGACGTCCGGTTCGAGGAAATGGCCGACGTTGGTCTGTTTGGTGGTGTAGGCGTATGGGGCGATCTCGGGTTTCGCCGCGGAGAGCACGGCAAGCAGGCTGCTCTTGCCGACGTTCGGGTATCCGGCGACGACGACGGTGGTGTCGCCGGGTGTGACCTCCGGAATCCGGTGGAAGCGTTGGCGGGCATCGGCGAGGAATTCGAGCGGCTCCTCCAGCTGCCCGATCAGGTCCGCGACGCGGCCGACGATCCAGCTGCGGGTCCGTCGGATCCGTTCCTGGTCGCGTTCACGGCGCATCTGCTGGATGCCTTCACGGGCGATCTCCTCCACGGTCCGCTTCGCACCGGACAGCCGAGCCAACGCCTGCCGCAACGGCCCCAGGCCGACCAACACGTCGACCAGTTCCCGTTCGTACGTCCCGACCCGGTCGAGGTTCGGGAAACTCTTGACGTACCGGTCGAGCGTGTCGCCAAGGAGGTCCCGCATGACCTCGGTCCGGGCCACCGCGGTCTTGCGGAACCGGTACATCGGGTCCCGGTCGGGCTTCTCGATCTTGCTGGAACGCCCCAACGCCTTGTCCAGGAGTTCCTGGGGACGGAGGATCGTCGGGATTTGTTCGTACACGTCCGTTTCGATTCCCCGGGTCCTTGATTAGGATTGCCGACGTTTGTAGACGAAGAAGCCGATGATGCCCGCGGCGGCCGCCAAGACGACGCCGGACGCGGCCCACAGCAGCGCCGACGAGCTCGACGGCTCAATCTGGAAGGTGAGCGGTTGTTCGCCCTCGAAGTCGCCCTGCGACCCTTCGAGTTTCCCGTCGTCGTAGAAGGCCGCCATGTTCGCCGGCGCGATCGAGTCCTCGGCGACCTTCCAACCGTCGGCGGCGCGGACGACGATCCGATCGGTCAGCGTGATGTCCTGTTCGACCCGCTCCACGAGGACGTCATGACGGTCGGATTCCACCGTCGACCGGTATTCCGCGATGATGGTGAAATCGAATGTGATCGTCGCGGTGGAAGCGGTGGGGCCTTCCGCGTCCGCGACGGCGAGGTCCTGCAGCCCGATCACGTCGGCGGGCCGGCCGTCGACCTGGACCAACGGTTTCAGGCTCTCGACGAACGCGCGGATCTCGGGGACGTTGTTCCACAGCCCGAGGACCAGGTCCCGGAAATCGGCGACCTCTTGTTGGCTTACGGAGCCGTCGCCGTTTCCGAGCAGTCCGCGGAGTTCGGCGATCGGGCACTCGTCGTTTCCGTCGACGCAGGTGCGGAACTGCCGGGCGGCGTCGCCTTGGACGCGGAAGTCCTGTGCGTTGAATTCGACGCTGTCCGGTCCGACGACGAGTTCAATCTCCGCGAACTGCATCTCGGACAACGCCTGCTCAAGGTCCTGTTGTGCCGTGACGCCCGGCGTCAACAGCAGGACGAGGACCGCGAGTGCGGCGATCGCGGGCACGATGCGGGTCACGCGCGGCGCCTCCGCAGCGCAACGAAGGCCACGCCGACGGCGGCGGCTACGGCCACGACGCCGAAGCCAGGCGACCCGCCGCCGTCGCCCTCCGCCGCGGTCTCCAAGGAGAACCCTTGCTTCGTGAGCGCCTCGAAGGCGTCTTGGCCGCTCGCGTAGCCGGCGGCCGTCGTGTTCTCGCGGGCGCCCGCGGGCTCGGTGGCCTCAGGGACGAATTTCCATTCGCCGTCATCGGAGGCCACCGTCCAGCGGACGGTGTCGTAGGTGAACCCGTGTTGTCGAAGCGGCAGGTCGTCGGCCTTCAGCACGTGCCGGTCGGCGCCCTTGTCGTTGTCGTAGCGTGCGACGATCTCGACGTGGGCGGTGATCGTCTCCGTCGAGTCGGCGGGTCCTTCCGCGCCTTCGAAGAGGACGGATTGCAGCCGAGGCTTCGCGCTGTGCGCGTCGTCGACCGTGATGTTCTCTTGGGCCAGTTCGGTGAGGTTGCGGACCTCGGGGATGAACGGCACGAAGACGCTGATGGCGGCCGTGAACTCGGTCACCTCGGAGGCTTGGACTTCGCCGTCCTGGTTCGCCTCCCACCGTGGGTTCTCGGGGTTGTAGTATTCGCAGGACGATTGGCCGTCCATGCATCGGCGGAGGTCTTCGGCGCGCCAGTCTTCGACGGCGACGTTGCGCACCTTCATCACCAGCG
>CAZXJU010000116.1:0-6438 GCA_964641035.1 uncultured Halobacteriales archaeon
CCGGACTTCCCGACCGGCGGCATCATCATGGGCCGCTCCGGGATCGCGAGCGCGTACTCCACCGGCCGCGGCAAGGTCATTGTCCGCAGCCGCCACGAGGTCGAGGAACGCAAAGGCGACCGGAAGGCGATCATCGTCACCGAGTTGCCGTACACGGTCAACAAGGCGAACCTGCTGGTGTCGATCGCGAACCTGGTCAAGCAGAAGAAGGTCGAAGGCATCAGCGACCTGCGCGACGAGTCGGACCGCGACGGCATGCGCATCGTCATCGAACTCAAACGCGACACGGACCCCGAGATCGTCGTCAACGCCCTCTATTCGCATACGCAGATGCAGACGACGTTCGGTGTGCTGAGTCTGGCGTTGGTCAACCAGGAGCCCGTCGTCCTGGGCCTCAAGGACCTCTTGTCCCACTTCGTCGACCACCGGATTGAGGTGGTTACGCGGCGGACGAAGTTCGACCTTCGCAAGGCGGAGGAACGGGCGCACATCCTAGAGGGGTTGTTGATCGCCCTCGACAACGTCGACGAGGTCGTGAAGCTGATCCGCGAGTCGGACACCGCGGAGGCCGCCGGCAAGGAACTGGTGGCGCGGTTCGACCTGACGGAGATTCAGGCGAAGGCGATCCTCGACATGCGGTTGGCCAAGCTCGCGTCGATGGAGACACAGCAGGTGCGCGACGAGCACACGGAGCTGCAGAAGAAGATCGCGCGGTTCAAAGAGATCCTCGGGGACGAGGCCGAGGTCCGGCAGATCATCAAGGACGAGCTTGCCGAGCTGAAGGAGAAGTTCGGGGACGAGCGGCGCACGGCGATCAGCGACGAGGAGGCCACCGATATCGGGCTGGAGGAGTTGATTCCCGAGCACGACGTGGTCGTCACGGTGACGAAGGCCGGGTACATCAAGCGGTTGCCGGCGACGACGTACCGGGCGCAAGGCCGCGGCGGCAAAGGCTTGATCGCGATGGACACGAAGGACGACGACTTCCTGTCGGAACTCTTCGTCACCTCCAGCCACGACACGATCATGTTCTTCACGTCGAAGGGCTGGGTGCATCGCTTGAAGGCGTACCAGCTTCCCGAAGGCAGCCGGTATTCTCGCGGCAAGGCGATCCCGAACCTGTTGCCGCGTCTGGAACCGGATGAGAAGGTGCAGCAGGCGATCCCGATCCGTGGCTTCGACGAGGACAAGTTCGTCTTCTTCGCCACGCGGCAAGGCATCTCGAAGCGGACGCGGCTGTCGGACTTCAAGAACATCAACATCGCGGGCCTGCGCGCCATCAACATCGACGAGGATGACGAGCTGATCGGCGTGCGCATCACCGACGGGTCGGAGGAGATGATCCTCGCGACGGCCGAAGGCCAAGCGATCCGGTTCGAGGAGACGACGGTGCGTGCGATGGGCCGGACGGCCCGCGGCGTCATCGGCATCCGGTTGGGGAAGAAGGACGAGGTCGTCTCGATGGCCCCGGTGCACGGACGGGACCTGTTGACGGTCACGGAGAACGGGTACGGCAAGCGGACGCCGGTCGAGGAGTACCGGAAGACGAACCGCGGCGGCAAGGGCGTGCGCACAATCATCACCAGCGACCGGAACGGCCGCGTCGTCGACGTGCGCGAGGTCGACGATGACGACGACCTGATGCTCACCACGCGCCACGGGATGCTGGTCCGCATCCGCGCGGAGGACGTGCGAAGCCAGGGCCGGAACACGCAGGGTGTGCGGGTCATGCGTCTGAACGACGAGGACCACGTGGTCGCCGTGGCGAAGGTCCTGTCGGCCGAAGAGGAGGCCGAGGCGCTCGGCGAAGCGGTCAGCGAGCCTTCTGGAAACGGGGCGACGCCGGATGCGGAACCGGCCGCCGACGCGGCGCCGGACGAGGATGAGGAGTCGGGCGGCCCGGACTCGTCCTAGTCCTCGCGTGTCTTCTTCTGCGCCCGGCGGCGTTCTTCCCGGGCCGCATGCCTGGCTGCCTGCTTCTCCGCTTTGCGGCGGGCCTTCTCCTGGGCTCGGTCGGCGCGCCATTCGTCGAAGCGGACGCCCCATTCGGAGAACTTGTTTTGCAGCTTCTTGTTTTCGAAGACGTAGACGCCGATGCTCGTCACGAGGTTGGTGAGCACCAGCAGCATGACGGCGTACGCGACGAATGTGTCGACAGTGGCGATGGCGTCGGTCACGCCGTAGGTGGCGAAGGGCACGGCGGCGAGGGCCGCGGCGGCGAGCCCGCGGGGCATGAGGAAGCCGATGGCGGTCTTGTCGCGTTGTTCGAGGTCGCTTCGCCAGAACACGAGTGTCATCGCCCACAGGCGGGCGGCCACCAGCCCGCCCAAGACGACGAGGCTCAGCAGGAGGAACATCGGGTCGGCGAAGATGGAAAGGTCGAGGATGACGCCGAGCGCGACGAAGAAGAACGCGCGGATGAAGAAGACGATCTCGTTGTGCAGGTTGACCAGGTCGATGGTGAATACGGGCACCCAGCGGTGGCGTTTCTCGTGTTTTGCCTTCGCCTTTTCCAGCTCGGCGCCTTCGAGACGGTCCTGCTTCTTGCTGTTGCCCAGGACCAGGCCGAAGGCGAGGACGCTGATGGCGCCGGAGCCGCCGAGGTACTCGGTCAGAGCGTAGCAGAGGAACAGGAGCGCCAGGGTGAGCATGTATTCGTAGCTGCGGCGCGTGAACATGCGGAGGTACCGGACCCATACGAACCCGATGGCGGCGCCGAGCGCGATGCCGATGGCGAAGTTCGCGGCGATGGTCTGCGCGAACGTCTGCGCCTCGATCTGTTCGGCCGCCACGCCGATGGACAGGCTGACGGCGACGACGACCACGAAGACGTCCGTGAGCGCCGATTCCAGGCCGACGATGGTACGGGCGCGTCGGCTGATCGTCATCTTCTCGATGATCGGCATCACCACGACGCTTGAGGTGCCGCCGACGATGGCCCCGAAGATGAGGGCCACCTTGATGTCGTGGATGATCCCGAACTGCCAAAGGATGCCGGCGGCCATCAGCATGCTGGCGGTGAAGCCGAGCAGGGTGAGGAAGGTGGCCGGCGCGACGCCTATGAAGAGGTCGCGGATGTTGAGTTTCAGGCCGCCGTCGAACAGGATGATGATGATGGCGACGGCGCCCAACAGCGGCAGGAGCTGGTTGAAGATTTCCGGGTTGAGGATCGGGTCCCAATTGGGGTTGACGAGGGGAAGGAGCGGGCCGAGCAGGACGCCCAACAGGATCAGCAGGATGACGTCCGGCATCTTCGTGCGTTGGAAGATGACGTGGCCCAGGAAAGCGATGAGAATGATGACGCCGAACGCTACCAGGTATGTCTGGGGGTCAATCGGCACGGGGCGCCCTCGCGCGGCGAATCAGGCGTGGGCCGTATAAGACGTTCGAGACGGCCTTACACCGGTTGGCGACGGAAGACGTAGGCGGCGCCCAGACCGAGAAAATAGAGGGTGATGAGGCACGAGGCGACGATCGTCTGCGTGACGATGCTGGGGTCGGTGACGAAGGCGGCGATGACCAAGGCGATGATGACCGCGTGCCGCCATTTCTCCTTAAACGTCTCCGGGCGGACGATGCCGAGCGCCGACAACCCGGTCATGACCAGCGGCAGCTGGAAGGCCAACCCGAAGATGGCGAGCATCGCGGCGACGGTGCTTACGAGGTTTCCGGCGTTGAGGAACTGGACCGCATCCAAGGGGTCGGCGAAGCGGTACAGGACGTCGAGCAGCAGCGGGACGACGTACGCGAAGGCGAAGGCGGCGCCGGTTAGGAAGAGGAGGACACTCACCGGGAGGGCCGCAAGGGTGACGCGCCGTTCGGTCGGCGTCATCGCGGGCGCGAAGAACCCCCATACCTCGTAGAAGAGCATGGGGAGGCTGACCAGGAGGCCGAGGAAGAAGGCGACCGCAATCTGGGCTCCGACGGCTTCGGTGGACCGCGCCACGATGAGGGTCACGCCGTCCGGCACGGTGGTCTGCGCGACCCACCGGAACGTCTGGGCGGCGGCGTTCCCGTATACGTCGGGGTGCGGGTAGGCGAGCTGGTACCGGCCGACGGGGAACGTCTGCAGGCGGAAGGTGATGAAGAGCGTCGTCCAGAAGACGAGCACGAACCCGGCCCGAAGGATGCGTCGCCGGGCCTCCTCTGCATGCTCCAGGTACGTCATCTGGGTGGCATCGGACCCCGGGATCCGGAGGATGCGGTAGACGAGGAGCCAGACGGCGACAGCCACGACGAGGGCGAGACCGAGATAGGTGAGCCCGCGTACGCCAGCCGTCGTGAGGAGGAGGCCGAGGCCGGCTGGAGCGGGCATCGGTCGGCACGAACCGGCCGCCGTTTTAAGGGTTCCGCGCCCGTCGTCCTCTTGGCGCGCGGTGTTGACAACGCATCACACGATAACGCCAAGATTGAACAAAATATAGGACAAACTCCGGATACTAAACCTCATTCATCTGGTTTGCGGGCGCGATAAACTAATATGAGGCCATGGTGTAGGGGCCGTTGTTGGGGTGCGCTCGCGTCCCGACATGGATGGAAGCAGTATGGACTTTACACCATTGTTCTCGGAACGCGCGCGCCGGATGAAAGCCTCAGATATTCGGGAGATTCTGGCCGTCACCCAACGATCCAACGTGATCAGTTTCGCCGGCGGCCTACCCAACCCGGTCACGTTCCCGGTCGATGCGATCCGCGAAGCGACCGACACGGTGCTCCGAGAAGACGCGACCCTCGCCCTCCAATACAGCCCGACCGAGGGCATCCCGGAGCTGCGCGACCAGATCACGAACCTCCTCAACGAGGACGGCACCAACTACGAGCCGGACCAGGTCATGATCACCAACGGCTCGCAGCAGGGCCTCGACCTGATCGGCCGGGTCTTCCTGGAGCCCGGATCCAAAGTCCTCGTCGGCAAGCCGACGTACCTGGGCGCCATCCAGGCCTTCGAGAACTACCTGCACGGCGAGAACGACTTCGTGCCCGTGGAGTCCGACGAGGACGGGATGATCCCCGACAGCGTGGAAGACACCCTCAAGGACCTGCAGGGCAAAGGGATCCAACCGAAGTTCGTCTACGTGGTGCCGACCTTCCAAAACCCGGCGGGCACCGTCCTTTCGGAGTCCCGGCGGAAACGCCTCCTGGACATCGCGCACGAATACGACACGTTCCTCATCGAGGACGACCCATACGGAAAACTCCGTTTCGAAGGAGACGAACTGCCGAAGCTGAGCGTGCTCGACAAAGGCGAAGGCCGTGTCCTCTACCTGGGTACCTTCAGCAAGATCCTGGTGCCGGGCTTCCGCCTGGCGTGGACGGCTGGGCCCAAGAAGCTCGTGCGGCAGCTCGTCATCGCCAAGCAGGCGACGGACCTGTGCACGAACGCGTTCACGCAGTTCATCACGGCCCGGATGCTGTCCGAGGGTATCGTCCAGCGCCACCTGCCGAAAATCGTCGATGTGTACCGCAGAAAGCGGGACATGATGCTCGACGCGATGAAGCAACGGATGCCGGACGGCGTCACGTGGACCAAGAGCCAGGGCGGCCTCTTCACGTTCGCCACGGGCCCCGAGGGCCTCGACGCCACCTCCATGCTGCGCACGGCCGTCGACAACGGCGTGGCGTACGTGCCGGGCCAATCCTTCTTCGTCGACGGAACCGGCGCCAACACGATGCGCCTGAACTTCAGCCATCCGGACGACGAGCAGCTGCCTGAAGGCGTGGACCGACTGGCGTCCACGATCGAGGCGGAACTCAAGGAAAAGGCCGTCACCGCGTGAACGGTTGATTTCGGAAGGTTCAAAGCCGCCGCCCAGCATAGAAACGGTTGGGATGCACGATGGTTGACATTGTCTCAGCCCTGATTGGGTTCCTGGTCGGGGTCGTTGCGTCAGGGATCGCCGTCGAGCTCGGTTTGAAGAAACTCCTTTCGCCGCCCGACCGCGGCAAGCTCACGACCGTCTGGAGCCTGTCGGAGCTCCCAAGACCCCTCGTGGTGACCACGGGGGTCGACGGTGATGTGAAAATCCCACACAAAGCGAAGGTCGTCACGGACACCCAGATGCCGTCCGGAACGCGGGCGGAAGTCCGCTCCAATGCACAGACCTCCGGAAACTTCGCCGTCGACGCCGAAGAGGACCGCGCCATCCTGTTCCTCGGCGGCGTCCAGAAGAACGCGCTGGCGTTGTGGACCGTCGACGACCGGCTGATCGCGCGCCTACGGGCCGAATTCAACCGATTGTGGACTCGCAGCCTCGACTACGTCGAAGACGTGGATCTGGCGGACCTGCCGACGCGCGCCAACGCCACCGTCCGACTGACCGGGCGGGTGGAAGACGTCGTACCCTACCAACAAGGATTCCTCATGCGCCTTCGGGAGAATGGCGAATCCGTCGGCGTCATGATCGACGAGAACATGCGCGTCGTGGGCCGCAACGTGAC
>CAZXJU010000117.1:0-2502 GCA_964641035.1 uncultured Halobacteriales archaeon
GGAGGTCCGTCGTCACGTGGAACCTCAACATGTGGACCCTCATCGGCCTCGGCGTCTCCGTCGCCTACGTCTACAGCGCCGTCGCCACGGTCGCCCCGGACCTCTTCCCCGTCCAGTTCCGCACCGACCACGGGCTCGTGCCGGTCTACTTCGAGGTCGCCGCCGCGATCACCACGCTGGTCCTCTTGGGCCAGGTCCTGGAGCTGCGGGCCCGCCACCAGACCGGCCAAGCCATCCGGTCCCTGCTGAACCTGGCTCCGCAGACCGCACGGCGGATCCAGGACGACGGCACGGAAGAGGACGTCCCCCTCGACCAGGTCCATGCAGGCGACCGGCTCCGCGTCCGGCCCGGAGAGAAGGTCCCCGTCGACGGCGTCCTCCTCGAAGGCCGAAGCACCGTCGACGAATCGATGATCACCGGCGAATCCGTCCCGGTCGAAAAGACGGAAGGCGACGAAGTCATCGGCGCCACGGTCAACGGACGCGGCTCCTTCTTCATGCGCGCCGAACGCGTCGGAAGCGACTCGCTGCTGCACCAGATCGTCCGCATGGTCTCCGAGGCCCAACGCTCCCGGGCGCCCATCCAGAACCTGGCCGACCGCGTCGCCGGCGTCTTCGTGCCCGCCGTCGTCGCCGTCGCCATCCTCACCTTCGCCGTCTGGGCGACGATCGGGCCCGAACCCCGGTTCGCCACGGCGCTCGTCAACTCCGTGGCCGTGCTCATCATCGCCTGCCCGTGCGCCCTCGGCCTGGCCACGCCCGTCAGCATCATGGTCGCCACCGGCAAGGGCGCCACCCTCGGCGTCCTGTTCCGCAACGCCGAAGCGATCGAACAGTTGCGCAAGGTCGACACGCTCGTGACCGACAAGACCGGGACCCTCACCGAAGGCAAACCCGAACTCCAGCGCGTCGTCGTCGCCGAGGGGGGCGACGAGGCCGAGCTGCTGCGGCTGGCCGCCAGCCTTGAACGCGCAAGCGAACACCCCCTGGCCGACGCGATCGTCGCGGGCGCCCGCGACCGGGACATCGCGTTGACCGACGTCGCCGACTTCGATTCGATCACCGGCAAAGGCGTCCGAGGCCGCGTGGACGGCCACGACGTGGCGCTCGGAAACGAGGCGCTGCTCGACGAGCTGG
The DNA here is from genome assembly GCA_964641035.1 of uncultured Halobacteriales archaeon. Lineage (GTDB taxonomy): Archaea > Thermoplasmatota > E2 > JACPAO01 > JACPAO01 > CAZXJU01. The sequence continues at coordinate 1,138 of CAZXJU010000117.1, forward strand.
GCGTCGACGCGGCCGGTCTGGCCACGTCGGCCGACGAACTGCGCGCCGACGGCCAGACCGTCATGTCGGTCGTCATCGACGGGAGCGTCGCCGGTCTCGTGGCCGTCGCCGACCCGATCAAGGATACGACCGCCGACGCGATCGACACGCTGCACAAGGAAGGCGTACGCATCGTCATGCTCACCGGCGACTCGAAGCGGACGGCCGAGGCCGTCGCGCACAAGCTGGGCATCGACGAGGTCCAAGCGGAGGTCCTTCCGGAGGCGAAGGTCGCCGCTGTCAAACGCCTTCAGGACGAGGGTCGCGTCGTCGCGATGGCCGGCGACGGGATCAATGACGCGCCCGCCTTGGCGCAGGCCCACGTCGGCATCGCGATGGGCACGGGCACGGATGTGGCGATGGAGTCGGCGGACATCACCCTTGTCAAGGGCGACCTGCGCGCCATCGCCCGCGCCCGCGCACTCAGCCGTGCCACGCTGACGAACATCAAACAGAACCTCTTCTTCGCGTTCGTGTACAACGCGACCGGCATCCCCATCGCCGCCGGCATCCTCTACCCGTTCTTCGGCCTCCTATTGAGCCCGATCCTCGCGGCGGCCGCCATGAGCTTCAGCAGCGTCAGCGTCATCGGGAACGCGCTGCGGCTGCGGACCGTCGACGTGGGCGACGACGCCGCCACCTCGCAGCCCGTGGGCGGCGACGGGCAGGAAGAACCTGCCTTGACGGACGACGCGGAGCCTGCCGACCCGACCGATCTCGTGTGCGGGATGCGCGTCGATCCGGAGACCGCCGACTACGACGCGGTCTACGAGGGCAAGCGCTACGTCTTCTGCCGCGCCGAATGCCGCCGCCGGTTCCTCGCCGACCCGGCCGCGTTCCTAGAAGGGGACGGGCAGGCGCCGAGCGTCGGTCCCAACGTGGAGCTGCTCAAGTAGGCTCGTCGGCCTCGTCCAGGCGCAGCTGGCCACGCGGCCGGAGGTCCGGTGGCCATTCGATCGTGCCTTCGCGGTCGGCGTAGTACGGCAGGTCACGCTGGCCGAGCCCGTGGGCGAGCTCTCCCAGCCGGAGGCCGACCAGTCGCACGGCGCGAGGGTCGTCGAGCAGTTCGTCGACCAGGCGCGGCACGAGCCGGCGGGCGGCCGTAGTGTCCTGCGCGTGGTGCGGCAGGCTCGCCTGGCGGGTCAGCGTGGTGAAGTCGGCGTACCGGATCTTGACGGCGACGACCTTGTACCAGTAGTCCTCGTGCGAAAGCGCCGTCTCCAGGTCGTCCATCATTCGCCGAAGCGCCGTGCGGACCTTGCGCGCATCCGTGACGTCGCGGGAGAACGTCCGCTCCTCGCTCATGCTCTTGTTGGGTTCCCACGC
>CAZXJU010000117.1:2602-5049 GCA_964641035.1 uncultured Halobacteriales archaeon
TGACGTCGCGGGAGAACGTCCGCTCCTCGCTCATGCTCTTGTTGGGTTCCCACGCGTCGTTGACCGGCGATTCGTCCTCCCCATGCGCCGCCCGGTGCATCCATCGTCCGTGCGCGCCGAACCGTTCGCCGAGCGCGTCGGCGCCCTGGCGCCGCAACTGGCCGACCGTCGTCACGCCCATCGCGTCGAGCGTCTCCACGCTTTTGGGTCCGATGCCCGGGATGCGGCCGACCGCCAGCGGATCGAGGAACGTTTGCACCTCCTCAGGCTCGACGATCGTGACGCCGGCGGGTTTGCGTACGTCGCTGGCAATCTTCGCCACCAGCTTGTTGGGCGCGATGCCCAGGCTGCAGGTCAGGCCGTCGCTGGCGGCGGCGACCTCGTCCTGCACGGACGATGCGAACGCGTCCGCCTGGGCCCACGTCGTCTCGGCCGTGGCGTCCAGGTACGCCTCGTCGACGCTGACCTGTTCGACGACGTGGCGTTGGCGCAATGCGTCGAAGATCCGGCGGCTGAGGGCGCGGTAGTGCGCGTGGTCGGTGGGCAGGTAGACGGCGTCGGGAGCGCGCCGCCACGCCGTCGAGATCGGCATGCCAGAGCGGATCCCGTTCGGCCGGGCCTCGTAGCTGGCGGTGGTGACGACGCCGCGGCCTCGGCCCTCGTCCGGGTCGGCGCCGACGACGACGGCGCGGCCTTCCAACTCGGGCCGCCGTTGCACTTCGCACGCCGCGAAGAAGGCGTCCATGTCCAGGTGGACGACGATCCGGTCGTCGGGCATCGCGTGGGCGCCGTAGCGGCCTGATGGTTGAAGGCTTGCGTCACCCGAGGCAGGCCAAGACAAACCTTATCTGGGTGCCATGGGAGTCCCATCCGGCCGGGGTGAGGCCGTGCGGCAAGATTCGACGTGGAAGCTGGTGGCGCTCGTGGTCATGGCGGCCGTGGCGTGGGCCGGCTGCACCGCGGGTCCGCTGGCGCCCGACCCGCCTGCGCCGCTGTACGCGTTCGCGGGCCCGCAATCGGGTTTCGTGTCGATCGGTCCGACGTATGACGGCTCCGACGTCCGGCCGCTGGTCGCCGGCGTCCTGATGAACCTCACGGCGTCCGACGACGAGGGCCAAGTGCACGTGGCGGGATCCACCGACACCGGACGCCGGTTCGCGCTCTTCGTCAACGACTGGAACGCGTCGGTGCCCCACCACCAAGGAGGGGTCGCCGCGGACGCCGAACTGCACGGGGATACCGGCCGCGAGGGCCCGGAGCTCCCGTTCGCGGACGCGGCGTACGCCGCCTGGTCGGACATGGGATTCCTGTTCGTGGAGGACCTGCCGTACGCGAACCCCGTGCCGGACCGCTTGTTCTGGCAGATGGAAGCGCTGTACGTGCCGACGGGCCTGCACGACCGGGCGACGGGTGGCATCCTGACGACGGACGGGACGCCGTACGACCCGGCGGACCCGGCTCCCGCTGCGTCGTCGGAGAGAACGGAGATCGTGGTCGTCCTCAGTTCGGGCGTCGCCCTCAACCGGACGGAGCTGATCGGGCCCATCGTGGCGCCGGCGGGGGAAGCGGTCCCAATCACGAGCGCGTCGTACCGGGCGGAGCATCCGTTTGCGAACCCGGCCTGGGGCGCCGACGGCGTGTTCGAGGTGGAGGTCTCCACGCCGTCCGGTTCGTTGGGGGCGACAGACCTCACCTTCTCGCTGACGGCGCCATCTGGCCTCGTGCTGAATTCGACGCAGGTGGGCGGCGGGCAGGCGGCCACGGCGCACGCGACGCTCAAAGCACCGATGGACCAGTTGGGCGTGTATTCCATCGACGTCGAAGGCCAGGCGGCCGCCGTCGAGTACCAGGTGACAGCGTCCTTCGCGTCCGAGGGCCCGATCCGCATCGTGCTGTGGTGGGACGACGTGTCGACCGACCGGGAGGCCCAGCAGCGCGCCAAACAATGGTACCGGCTCCTGGACCATCAAGCCGGCGACGACGCGCCGCGGGAGCCGGGCCAATCGGTGCCCAACCGGGTCGCGTCGAGCCAACCACCAGGGTTGGACCTGTTCGTGGTGACGTTGACGGTCGCCGTCACGCTCCTGGCGGGCCTCGTCGTCGTGAAGCTGGTGTTGGACAACGTGAAGGGCCGGCGGTTCGACGAACGGTTCCGGCGGAAGTAGGTGGCCTTCGCTAGACGACGCGGAGGGCCCAGGCGCCCCATAGCGCCAAGCCGAAGATGATGCGGGCGGCAATCCGAATCGCCCACCGGCGGAACCACGGGTTGACCAGAAGCGTGTTCTTGAGGATCTTCCGGCGGAGGATGCGTCCGAACACGCCTTCGGTGAGCGTCCCGACGATGCCGCTTGCGGCCAAGGCCCTCTCCGCGAGCAGGAGGTAGACGCGGAGTCGTGGTGGCTCGGGCTTCTCGGCGAAGAACAGTTCGTGCACGTCCAGGACGATCA
>CAZXJU010000117.1:5149-6404 GCA_964641035.1 uncultured Halobacteriales archaeon
CGTGGTGGCTCGGGCTTCTCGGCGAAGAACAGTTCGTGCACGTCCAGGACGATCAGGCACAGGGCAAGGACCACGATGACACCCAAGACCCAAAGGGTGGCCGCCAGGTCAGGGATTGTGACGGAGGCGTCGAAGTAGACGAACCGGAGCGCGGCGACGTGCGCGCCCAGGAGCGCCAGCATGGCGAGCACGGAGACGACGTGGGGCCACGCGAAGAAGGCGTGTACGTTGCCGACGACGAGTTTGAACAGGTTCGGGAACCGGGACTGGAAGTCGTGGAACGTCGTGACGAGCGCGTAATAGTAGTGGGCGCGTAGGATGATCGTCGCGATGAACGCGATGACCAGGTAGACGGCGTACGCTTCCAGAAGGTCGACGTCCGCCCATCCGACCATCGAAGCCCTGGCCTCGGTGGGTGCACGGCGTCGGCCCGTTTGAAGGTTCGCGCGCGGTCAGCGCCCTGGCTACCTGGCGTCCCGGCGTGTCCACCGGCTGAGCGCGGCGACGAGCGCCGCCAGCATGACCAGGGTGGCTACGCCGCCTGGGCCGGGCGAGTCGCCGCCGACGTCCTCCGGCAGATCGGCGAACTGGATCTCGTCCTCCTCGAACTCCGCCTGCGGCCGCTGGCTGGATTCGAAGAACTCCACCTTTTCCGTCGGAGGCGCCGGGTCGACACCGGAGATCGTGAAGTAACTCGCGTGGTCGTCCTCCGTCCCATACCCGTACGACACGGTCGACGATACGGTGATCGTGAGGTTCGGCCGCGCAAGCGAATCCGGTGCGCCTGCGACTTCGAAGTTGCACGGCACGATGAACTCGTGGTAGCCGCCCACGCGCTCCTGGACCAGCACTTCGGGTCCTTCGCCGCCCGTGCACGTGGCGTACCCCAGGTCGATCGTCCCTTCGACCGTCGTCTGGTCGACGGCACGCGACAGGAGGAAGATGTGCATCGTCGCCGTCGTCTGGGCGGTGATGTTGGCGTGCAACGGGTTGAACGACGGGAAGCGGTCGGTCCATTCGCGCGTCGTCGGGTCGAGGACGTCGCCTCCGCACCCGTCCAGGTCGTTCGGCCAGTCGAACTCGTCGATCCACCGGATCAACGCGACCTCACGGTCGCAATACTGCGCCAGGTGTAGGTAGTACGTCCGTTCTCCGGAGTTCCAGAAGTCCTCCTGGTTTCCTTGGGCGGCGCTTCCTGGCACGAACGCCGCGGTCAACGCGAACGCGAGCAGCACGGTGCCTGCGACGCGCACCA
>CAZXJU010000118.1:0-6388 GCA_964641035.1 uncultured Halobacteriales archaeon
CCGTACCCGTCCACGCCCCGCGCAAGCGGTCCGCGGTCGGGTTCTTCCTGTTCGGGATCGCCTACGGCGTCGTGAGTCTCGGATGCAACCTGCCGCTCATCGGGCTGCCGGTGGTCGCCTCCATCGCCGGCCAGGGCGGGTTCTTCGCGGGCGCCACCGCCTTCCTCGTATACGGCGCCGGCGCCGGCCTGCTGCTGATCGTGCTGTCCGTCAGCATCGCCGCCAGCCGCGGCCTCACCGCCGACCGGGTCCGCCAGCTGATGCCTTACATCAAGCCGGTGACCAACGCCGTGTTCATCCTCGCCGGCCTGTACATCGTCTGGTACGCGTACACGAACCTCTTGCTTCCAACGTTCTAATCGTCGTTTTGCGCCGCGAGCCGTTCCGATTCCGCAGTCGCCCCCCCGTTGCACGGACCTGTTTCGGGTCGCGCGGGCCGCGCGTTCTGCGGGTCTCCCGTGCCGCGAACAATGGGAGAAATTAAGAGGAAACGCCCCGTTTACGAGGTTCCGGCGGACTCGGGTGGAACGTCGGGTCGAGGGAAGCGCTTCAGGGGGTTACGAAGGTGCCGCTGTCCATCAAGCATCCGAACCGGCGCAAGATCTACGCGTTCATCCGCCTCGCGCCGGGTACGCACGCCCGCGACCTGCAGCGGGAGCTTGAGATGCCGATGAGCACCCTCGAATACCATCTACGGAAGCTGCAGGAGATGAACAAGGTCACCAGCCGCAGCCACGGCGCCTACAAGTCCTACTACCCGAAGGACAAGATCGGGCGCGTCGACAAGACGTACCTCTACTACCTGCACCAGGTGACCCCGCGCCGGATCGCCACGGCGGTGGCCGAGAAGGCGGACGAAGGCGTGTTCGCCCAGGAACTCGCCGAACTCCTGGACGTGGCTCCGTCGACCGTCTCGCACCACGCCAACAATCTCATCGAGGGCGGCCTCATCACGAAGACCCGGCGCGGCGCCCGCGTCGTGTACCGCGCCACCGACCCGGAGCGCATCGAGCGTCTGCTGCGCGAATACCCTGGCAGCTATCTGGAGACCTTCGGCCAATGGTTCCGCAAGGTCTGGGCCGACGACAATCCTGGCGAGGCCGTCGGTTCGACGGCTACGTCTTCTTCCCAGGCTTCTTCGGCGGGCGGCTGACGCGTTTGCCGCCGGAGAACTGCTCCGACTCGGTCGACCCTTCCAGGGCCAGCGTGGACGCCTTCTTGCCTTGGATGACGGCGGCCACGTCGTCGAAGTAGCCGGTGCCGACCTCCCGCTGGTGTTTGTGCGCCGTGTACCCTTTGTCCTCGTGGGCGAACTCCTGCTCCTGCAGGTCGACGTACGCCGTCATGCCCTGCCGCGCGTACCGTTGCGCCAGGTCGAACATGCCGTAGTTCAGGCTGTGGAAGCCGGCCAGGGTGATGAACTGGAACTTGAAGCCCATCTCACCCAGTTCCTTCTGGAACCGCGCGATCGTCTTGTCGTCCAAGTGCTTCTTCCAGTTGAAGCTCGGCGAACAGTTGTACGCCAAGAGCTTGCCCGGGTAGACTCCGTGGATCGCGTCGGCGAACTCGCGCGCCTCCTCGAGGTCCGGTTTCGACGTCTCGAACCACAACATGTCGCTGTACGGGGCGTACGCGAGCCCGCGCTTGATGGCGGCCTCCAACCCGTTGTCGACGGTGTAGTAGCCTTCGATGGTCCGCATCCCGTTGATGAACTGGTGGTCCCGTTCGTCCACGTTGTTCGAAAGCAGCGTCGCGGACAGGGCGTCGGTGCGCGCGATGATCACGAGCGGCACGTCGGCCACGTCGGCGGCCAACCGGGCCGCCGTCAACGTCCGGATGTGGTGACTGGTGGGGATCAGGACCTTGCCTCCCATGTGTCCGCACTTCTTGGCGGAGGCGAGCTGGTCCTCGAAGTGGGCGCCCGCGGCGCCTGCCTCGATGAGCGCCTTCGTCAACTCGAACGCGTTGAGGGGGCCACCGAACCCGGCCTCCGCGTCGGCGACGATGGGCGCCAACCAGTCCTTGTTGTCTTTGCCTTCGGCCCAGTGGATCTGGTCTTGGCGCCGCAGCGCGTTGTTGATGCGGCGGACCAACGCCGGCATGCTGTCCGACGGGTACAGGCTCTGGTCGGGGTACATCGTCTCGGCGTGGTTGTTGTCCGCGGCGACCTGCCATCCGCTGGCGTAGATCGCCTTGAGGCCGGCCTTGATCATCTGGGTCGCCTGGCCGCCCGTCAACGCGCCCAGGGCGGCGACGAACGGTTCCTCGTGGATCTGGTTCCAGAGGCGTTCGGAGCCGTGGCGGGCCACGGTGTGCTCGACCAGGATGCGGCCGCGCAGGCGGACGACGTCCTCGGCCGTGTAGTCCCGCCGGACGTCCTTCCACCGGGGGTTGGTCTCCCATTCCTTGGCAAGCTCTTCGGCGGCTTTTCCGTGACGTCCGTTGCGTTGGCTCATTTGACGACCTCCTTGATCCGTTCGTACGCGGGGATGGTGAGGAACTCGACGAAGGGCTCTTCGAGGGCGACCTGCAGGAACAGGTCGCGTGCCTCGTCGAACCGGAACTCTTGGAACGCGTCGGCGCCGAACTCGTCGTGCAGTCCGTCCATGACGTCGGCGACCTCGTCGCGCACCATCTGGGTATCGACCGGCGTCCCGTCGTCTAGGGCGGCGCCATGGTGGACCCACTGCCAGATCTGCGACCGGCTGATCTCGGCGGTCGCCGTGTCCTCCATCAGGTTGTCGATGGCGGCGGCGCCGCGACCCGAGAGCCACGAGGCGAGGTAGCGGATGCCGACGTCGACGTTCTGGCGGACGCCGTCGCGCGTGACGGTACCGCCGTCGACGTGGACGGTGATCAGGTCGTCGGCGGCGACGTCTACGTCGTCGCGCTGGCGGTCCAACTGGTTCGGCTTGTCGCCGAGCACCCGGTCGAACACCTCCTTGGCGACCGGTACGAGGCCCGGGTGTGCGACCCAGGTGCCGTCGCAGCCGTCGCCGGCCTCGCGTTCCTTGTCCTGGCGGACCTTCGCGAGGGCGTTCTCGGTGACCTCTGGGTCCCGCTTGTTCGGGATGAAGGCCGCCATGCCGCCGATCGCGTGGGCGCCTCGGCGGTGGCACGTGCGCACCATGAGTTCCGTGTACGCGCGCATGAATGGGACCGTCATGGTGACCTGGCCGCGGTCGGGGAGGACCGCGTCGTCGTCGTGGCGGAACTTCTTGATCAGGCTGAAAATGTAGTCCCACCGTCCGGCGTTGAGGCCGGTGGCGTGCGGGCCGAGGGCGTGGAGGATCTCGTCCATCTCGAAGGCCGCCAGCACGGTCTCGATGAGTACGGTCGCCCGGATCGTCCCGATCGGTAGGTCGAGCTCTTTCTGGGCGTGTTCGAACACGTCGTTCCAAAGCGCCGCCTCTTCCATGGATTCCAGTTTGGGCAGGTAGAAGTACGGCCCGGAGCCGGCGTCGACGAGGCGTTTTGCGTTGTGGAACAGGTAGAGGCCTGCGTCGAAGAGGCTGCCGCTGATCGGGTCGCCGTCGATCTCGAAGTGGTCTTCGGTCAGGTGCCAGCCGCGGGGACGGACCACGAGCGTGGCTGTCGCGTCGTTGAGCTGGTAGACGGTGCCGTCGTCCTTCTCGTATTCGATGGTCCCTTCGACCGCGTCGATGAGGTTGGCCTGGCCATCGAGGTTGTTGCGCCACGTCGGCGTGTGCGCGTCCTCGAAGTCGGCCATGAAGACCTTCGCGCCTGAGTTGAGGGCGTTGATTACCATTTTCCGGTCGACGGGCCCGGTGATCTCGACGCGCCGATCGCGCAGGTCCGGCGGCGCCTCCGGCACCGTCCAGTCGCCGTCGCGGATCTCGGCCGTGTCCTCGCGGAAGGCGGGTCGGACGCCCTTGGCGATCTCCTCTTGGCGGTCGGCCCGCGCGGTCAAGAGGGCCTGGCGGCGTGACTCGAACGTGCGGTGCAGGCCGGCCAGGAACTCGACCGCTTCGCCGGTCAGGATCTCGCTGTCGCGGTCGCCGGTCTTGCCTCGGATTTTGATTCCTTCAACGGTGGTGGTGGGCATGATTGCTCCTCGTGGACCTTCGTGGGGCTTCCACATGGGGGCCCGCGGAAAAGGGTTTTAGGACGAACGTCGGCCGAAAGCCCGTGCTGGCGGACGCAGGGCCCGTGCCAGGGCGGGAGTCAGCCACGGAATCGTCAGATGGTGATTCCCGGCGGCTCGATAAATAGGCATTGCCGCGAATGACCGTCTGTCCATGTCCACGTGCGGTGGACATCTCTAGGGACGCTATAAGGCGCGTGCGACCCGCTGATGAACCTTGGGGGTCGCAAACTTCTGGGCCGGGTGGGCCCGATGGCTCAGCTCCATTCGTGGTCGCACGCGTTGCAGCGCGTGCGGTCCTTGATGACCCGCACGAGAAGGTCTCGGCTGCCGCATCGGGGACATTCCGACCCACGGCGCGACCGCCCGCTGATCCGCGGCGAACCACCGTCGTCGACGTCGCCAGGCCCCGCCAAAGGCAGTCGGACCGTGAACGTGGCACCGTGTCCTCGGCCCGGACTGTCGGCGGACAACTGGCCACCGTGACGCTCCACGATGCCGTGCGTGATGTAGAGACCCAACCCGGTCCCGGACCGCGTGTGCTGCATCGGGTCATGCACCTGGCTGAACGGTTGGAACAACCCCGCGAAGTCCTCCTCGGCCAAACCGACACCCGAGTCGCGCACCCGGACGAACACCTCGTCGTCCGTGGTGTGCCAATCGACGCGGACGGTCCCGCCGCGCGGCGTGAACTTGACGGCGTTCGACAACAGGTTCTGCATGACCTGCGCCATGCGCAAACCGTCGGCGCGAACGGGGATCTCCCCGCCGTCGGAGACCGCGAGCCGCACGCCGGCGTCCTCGGCCGCCGCCTCGTACGTCTCCACCGTCTCGGTGACGACCGTCCGCAGGTCGAGCTCCCTGAGGTTCACCGGAAGCCGGCCGGCCTCCAACCGGGCCACGTCCAGCACGTCATGGACCATCGAGACCAGCCGGTCGACATTTCGGCGTAACAGGGCCACCGACCGCCCCTGCTGTTCGGTCAAGCCCTCCGATTGGCCGCCTTCGAGGACCGCGAGCTGAAGCTTGAGCGGCGTCAACGGCGTCGCCAGCTCGTGCGCCACCGTGTTGATGAAGTTCGTTTTCATCGTGCTCAATTCCTTGAGCCGCTCGTACGCGTCTCGCAGCTCCTGCTCCGCCGCCTTGTCCTTGCTCACATCGCGGAAGTACCATACGCGTCCGTACTGGTGGCCGCCGACGGCCTCGATCGGCGCGCTGTGCCGGTCGAAGACACGGCCGTCCTTGAGCCGGACTTCTTCCTGGCTCTCCTCTTCCGGGTGCTCGTACAGGTATTTCACGCGGCTCAGGAACTCGTCCGGGTCCGCGAGCTTGTCCTGCACGGAGGCCAGCGCCTTCTCGTCGGAGCCGGTACGGATCACTTCGTCCGGAATGCCCCACATCTCCACGAACCGCCGGTTGTACGAGAGGATCTTCCCCTCCGGGTCCACCACCAGGATCCCGTCGGGGCTCGCCTCGCTCTGCCGCGTCAGCAGCGTCGCCTGGAAGCGCACCCGCTCGTACGCCTCCTCCAGCTCTTTCGCCTTGTTCCGCTGTTCGGCCTGCGAGTGTTCCAGGTCTTCCAGCATGAACCGGAAGCCTACGACGAACTGCGCCAGCTCGTCGTCGTCCCGCTCGACGATCTCGGGCTTGTCCGAGAAGTCGCCGGCGGCGACCTTTCCTACGATCCGGACCAGGTCCGACATCCGGTCGCGGATGTAGTTCTGGTACTCGAGGATCCGTCGGACGTCGTCGGCGGTCGCGTCCGAGGCCCGCCGGAGCCCCGCGGGCGGGTCGTTACGACTCGGGCGTGTCATCCTACTTGCCTCCGCGGACCAACCAGTCCCGCGCGTCCGCTTCGTCGGTGAAGTACTTTACGTGGCGTGCACCGGTCGCGAGCCGTAGGAACTCCACCAAGAGGCGTTGGAAGACGGTGTGGCCGACGACGGCGATCCGCCAATCGCCCACCTCCGCCTTCCGGCGGTACGTCACGGCGCGCGCCTCGGCGCCCACCCGACGGACATCGGCGCAGTCGGCGAGCAGAGGAAACGGCGGGGCCTCGCCGGCCGCCGCGACCTCCTTCCGCAGTTTCGCCAAACCGTCGAAGAACTCCTCGATGTCCGCGGCGGTCGGTTCCTGCCGTCCGACGTAGCATGCGAAGCCGCCCCGCCGCTCGAAGCCCGGCGACGGAACCGTCGTGGCCTCCATTATTCCTGCCACTCCATCGTGTACACGTAGCTACCTGGCGCCGTCATCTCGGCGCTCACGCCGCCTTCCAGGTCGAAG
>CAZXJU010000119.1:0-6376 GCA_964641035.1 uncultured Halobacteriales archaeon
CTCCCCGACCCCGGCCAAGAGGCCCGAGGCGCGCGTCCGGAGGAAGTGCAGCCCCACGAAGTAGAGGCCGGGGGCGGGCGCCACGCCGGCCCGATGCACGGGGAACCCGTCCGCATCGACGGCGTTGCCCTCGAGCCACGGGAAGGAATGTTCGAAGCCCGTGGCCCAGACCACGCTCGTGACGCCCTCGCTGGCCAAGTCCAGCTCCGTCCGGTGGTCGATGGGCGGCCGTGCCACATCCCTGGCCTTCGGGTCCGCCGGCGGCGATTCAATCTCGTGAGCCGCAATGTACGCGTCAATCTCATCTAACCGGGCAAGCGACACCTCGTCCGCGGCCCGCAAGGAATCCTCGACGTCGTCCGCCACGCGCACCGTGTGGCCTGAGGCTCCGAGGAAGTGGCCCAAGAGCACGGCGCCCCGGCCCGCGAGGTACCGAACGTCGAGGTCGGGCGGGTCGCGCCGCCCTGCGATCTGCGGATGGCACCCGTTTCGCGCCGCCGACGACGGCAGGTCCTCCACGCGTTGGCGGAGAAAGCCGATCGCGTCAAACCACTCCATGATGTCCCGGCCCCGATAGCGGCGCGGTGTGCGCGGGCAGCGGCCGACGCACAGGAATACGCGGCGGCCGGCGTCGACGAGGTCCTCGGCGACCTGCACACCAGACTGCGCAGTACCCACCACGAGGACGGCGCCTGCCGGCAACTGGTCCGGGTTCCGGTACCCACTCGTGTGCACGTGGAATACGTCGTCCGGAAGACCTTGCGCGCCCGGTGGGATCTTCGGTGCGGTGAACGCCCCGGCCGCCACCACGAGCGCGCGGCACGCTAAGGTACCTTCGCCCGTCTCCAACCGCCATCCGCCGTCCAGAGGGGCGGCCCTCGTCACCTCCACCCCGGGCCGGACGGGCAGGTCGAGGCGGCGCGCATACTCCACCAGGTATTCCACGACCTCGTCGCGCGCGAGAAAACCCGCCGGGTCGGGACCGCGATACGGCATGCCCGGGAGCCGCAGGTGGGAGTTCGGCGTGTTCAGGTGGAAGGAGTCCCACCGCTCGTGCCGCCACGTCCTGGCGACCTCGCCGCGCTCAAGGACCACATGCCGCACCCCCAGGCGTTTCAGCCAATAGCTCGTCGCGAGGCCGGCAGAGCCGGCGCCGACGACGATGGCGTCCCACGGACCAGCCGGCAAGGATGGGCGCGACACCAGGCGGAAGACCCCATCATCGGCAATGCCGTGGTCCTCAAGTAGGTTGAGTCTGGGGGACCGGCTCGGATCCGGCTACGGCGCCGCCCCCGTGCCACCGAAGATGACCCGCCGCGAACCTCTTAATGCGTCCTCGTACGTTTCGCGGCCGTGGACGCACTGGACCTGAGGATCCTGCGCACGATGGGCTTGCGCCCGTTCGCCAACTGGCCGCCCCGGCCCGGCGGCCTCAAGGCGTCCGAGGCCGCCGAAGTCCTCGACGAGAACGTGGACCTCGTACGGGACCGCATCCGCCGGATGGAGGAAAGCGGCCTCATCCAAGGCTACCGGGTCTTCCCCAACATGCGCCTCTTCGGCCTGCAATTGGCCAGCCACCACTTCACCGCGGACCCGGAGGAGAAGCGAGGCGTCCTCGACCGGCTTTCCGCCGTCGACGGCGTCGTCGGCGTCTACGACTACGTCAGCCAGGACGTCTGCGTCGACCTCAGCTACCGGAACGCGGAGCAACGGGACCGTCGGCTCTCCCTGATCGCCGATCTCATCCAGGCGGAGGAGGGCCCGTTCGGATTCTACGAGCGCGATTTTCCCGACGTGGACCGGGAGCTTTCACCGCTGGATTGGCGGATCGTGGCCGCCGTGCGGGACCGCGCCCGACGGCCCCTGTCCGAGATCGCCGACGACGTCGGCGTGACCCCAAAGACGATCCGGAAGCGGCTCGGGCGTCTGCGGGAGGAGGGGAGCATCGACGTATACGTCGACTTGGATCTGACGAAGGCCGCCGGCGTCGTCACGTTCGGGTTTGCCTTCTGGTTCCCGCCGGCCGACCACGACGAAATCGTCAACCGACTCCTGAAGCTCTACGACGACTACTACCTGGCCGCGTGGAAACCGCCGCCCAACGGGTTGGGGACCTTCGACATGGACCTGTTCGCCAACTCGCTGGCGGAAATGCGAGAACTCGAGGACCAGGCGACGCGTGTGCCCGGTGTGGACCGCGTGGCGTGCCTCGTGCCCAAAGGCGGCTTCTACAACGAAGACTGGATCGACGAGCTCATCCAAGAGATGGTGACCGAAGCCGCCGCCTGACGTTCCGGAACCCGGGAGGCGAACCCAGAAAACGAACCGTGCCCCGGCCGTTGGTTCCGATTCCGGGGTTGGACGGCCCGACGGGGTTTTCCGCAACGGATCCGTGGTATGGACCAGGGAGTTCGATGGGCACGAAAACGGATACGACAGAAACGTCGGCGGGCCAAGTGACGAAGAACGCGGCGGAAGTGTACGACGAGTTCTTCCTTCCGGCGCTCTTCGACCATTGGGCGCCGCGCGTGGCGGAGGCAGCCGGCGTCGAAGACGGCGCAAGAGTGCTCGACGTGGCGTGCGGCACCGGCTCGTTCGCGCTCGAAGCCGCGGGGCGCGTCGGTTTCAAGGGATCGGCGGGCGGCCTGGACCGCAACGCCGAGATGCTCGCCGTCGCGCGACGCAAAGCCCCCGAACTCGACTGGCGGCTCGGCCTGGCCGAAGACCTGCCGTACGACGACGAAGCCTTCGATGCGGTCGGCTGCCAGTTCGGCATGATGTACTTCGACGACGCGGCGGCCGCCGTCGGGGAGATGCGGCGCGTGCTGGCGCCCGGCGGCCGGATGGCCGTCACCGTCTGGGACGCGCTCGACAAGTCGCCAGGCTACGCACGGCTCACCGAACTCGTCGACCGGATGTTCGGCGACGAGGCCGCCCAGGAGCTGCGCGCGCCGTTCGAGATGGGGGACGCCGACGCGATGAGGAAACTCTTCGGCTCCGCGGGTGCGGACGACGTCGATGTGGCGTCGACGGCCGGGACCGCACGGTTCCCGTCGCTCGAGAGTTGGCTCCACACCGAGGTCAAGGGGTGGACGCTCGGTGAGAAGATCGACGACGACGACGAGTACGCCTCGCTCGTCAAGGAGGCCAAAGCCGAACTTGACACGTTCGTCGGGCCGGACGGCTCCGTAGTGTTCCCCTTGCCTGCGCTCATGATGACGGCGCGCCGGATGTAACCCAACCGTCGTCCCGCGCCAGGAGGCAACCCGGGCACCGATCCGGCGGGCGGCTCCTCCCGGCGGGTGCACTTTCACCCAACCCCCCGAAGACGGGGTATACCCGGTCCACATTGCTACGAGTCCGGCCTCTCGGAGGCGATGGGATGACGAAATATCGAGTGGAAGTGATCGTGGGGATGACGGTCGAAGCCGACGACCTGCGCGAGGCCGTACGCCAGGTGGCGTCGACGGGTGTGCCCGAGGACGCCCAGGAGCGCACGGTCGTACAGGTCTTGGGGGCAAGGCCCTGGAGGCCGCACTGAGCCGGCCGCCGTGGCGCCACTGTCCAGCCGATGGCTACGGGCGTGTCTCGGGGGCAGCCATGGCTCCGCTTTGAATCATGACGCGGGCCGTATCGGCGCCCCACCCGATGAGCGCACCGATTACCATCGACGCGCCCGTCGCCAGCGCGGCCCCGCTCAGCCCCGAGGTTCCGTAGAACCCGCTGCCGGCCGCGTCAACGGAGAACATCGCGGCGTAGCCGAAGAAGACGCCGGGCCCGAACGAAAGGCCGCGGACCATGGGATGCAGGCTCGCGACGAGCATCGCGACGCCCACGGCGACGGACAGGGCAATGAGGCTTCCCGGTGCGACGAGTTCGACGACCCACAGGGTCGCCGCGCCGTACGCGACGCCGCTGAGCGTACTGGCCACGGCCAAGCCGAAGCCTTGGGCCCGCCCGCCCGCGGCGAAGTACGTGGCCGCCGCGATGAACGACGGCCACAAGGGCAGACGGAGCACCTCCTCGAACCCGTACGTCCACGCGACGGATGCCACGCCGAAGACGACGGCGAGGATCCACACGGACCGGTCGGTGATCGGGCGTTGCCGCCACGCGTCGTGCAGGGATTCCTTCGCCATGGGCCGGCATGCGGCCCCCGGTCCAAGACGCCATCGGATTCGCCACCGAACGGGGATCCGGGCCTCGACGGGGGTTTCAACCTGGCCGCCGCGTCAGGCTCCATCCGGGAGCCGGCCCCACCCGCCGCCGCCCGGCGTCTCGACCCGCACGCGTGACCCGGCCGCGACCCGCCGCGTCAGTTTCGCCGGCAGCGCCGTCTCGGAATCTCCCTCGACGAGGAGGTTGCGGCCGGCGGAACCGTCCTCGCCTCCCTTGAGGCCCGCCGGCCGGGACCGCCGCCGGTCCGTCAGCAGAGAGACCACGGCGTCCTCCAGGAGCTGAACCTCCCGCACCACGCCGTCGCCGCCCCGATGCCGCCCCGCCCCGCCGGTGCCCCGCCGGATCGTGTACCGCCTCACCCGCATCGGGTACGCGTGCTCCAACGCCTCGATCGGCGTGTTCAACGTGTTCGTCATGTGCGTATGCACCCCACACATCCCATGGCGGCTCGGCGTGGCCCCTTCACCGCCGGCGATCGTCTCGTAATAGCTCCACGGCCGGTGGGCCCCTTCGACCGCACCGATGGTCAGGTTGTTCATCGTACCTTGGCTCAGCGCCGGCACCCGCTCCGGCAACGCCGGCGCCAACGCACGCAACAAGACGTCGACGACGCGTTGACTCGTCTCGACGTTCCCGGCGCTCACCGCCGCCGGCGGACGCGGATTCAACACGCTGCCCGCCTCCGCCACCACGTCGACCGGGGAAAAAAGCCCATGGTTCGACGGGATCTGCGGATCCAGCAGCATCTTCACCACGTAATACGAGGCAGACTGCGTGACCGCCAACGGCGCGTTCACGTTGCCGTCCCGCTGGCCGGCCGAGCCGCCAAAATCGATGCGGAGCCGGTCGCCGCGACGCGACACCGCGACCCGGATGGGGATCGGCTCCTCGGTGACGCCGTCGTCGTCGAGCGCGTCCTCCGCCTCCCAGACGCCTGACGGGATGTCGGCCAGGCGTTCCACCAACCATCGACGCGACCCGTCGATAAGCGCCGCGAACGCGTCCGCCAGACCGTCCGCGCCGTGCGTGGCCGCCTGCTCATCCACGCGGCGCGCCCCGAGCTCCGCCGCGGCGCGTTGGGCCCGGAAGTCGGCGCGACGCTCTGCCGGGTCGCGCGTTTGGTCCAACAACGCCATCGTCGACGCGACGGTACGACCGCCTTCGGTCAGAAGCACCGGCGGGATCACGACGCCTTCCTCGTCGACACGGCGCGCACCGGCCGGCATGGAGCCAGGAGCGATGCCACCCATGTCGGCATGATGGGCCCGGTTGGCCGCGTAGCCTAGGAGTCCCCCGTTCACGTACACCGGGGCGACCATCGTGACATCCGGCACGTGCGTGCCGCCGCGGTACGGGTCGTTGCAGACGGCCGTGTCGCCCTCGTCGAGGGCGCCCAACGCCTCCAGCACGGCGGCCACGCTCGCCTCCATGCTGCCCAAATGGACGGGGATATGCTCTGCCTGCGCCACCAGCCGGCCCTCGGCGTCGAACAGGGCACAAGAGAAGTCCCGTCGCTCCTTGATGTTCGGGCTGAACGCGCTGCGAGCCAACGCGGCTCCCATCTCGCGGCACGCGTGCTCCAACGCCGCGCGGATCACGCCGACGGACGCGGCATCCAGGCTCACAGCGTCACCTCGATCTCGCCCCACGAACCGACGCGTGCGGCCGCCCCAGGCGGCACGAGAAACGTGTGGTCGCCTCCTTCGACGACGGCGGGACCTGGCAGCCGGTTGCCGGCCGCCAGGGCGGCCCGGTCGTACACGGTCGCCGTTGCCCGCCCAGGGCCGAAGAACCAAGGCTCACGCGTCCCGATGGCCGCCTCGCTGGACGGCCGCTTCGACCCGCGGTCCACGGTCGGCAGCTCCGGCACGGTCGTAGGACGCGCGTGCGCATCGACCCGCACCGCGATCAGTTCGACGGCCGCCTCCGGGTCCGCGTGCCCGTACCGTCGCCGGTGCGCCTCGTGGAACGACGCGAACGCCTCGCCGAGAGCCGCCTCGGACTGTTCGGCCAGTGGAACGGTCACCTCGTAGGATTGGCCGACGTACCGCAGGTCCAGCCGGGTCGCGAGGCGGACCTGGTCGGCGGGCACGTCCTCGCGCGCCATCCGCTCGGTCGCCTCCTTCGTGAGCCCGTCGACGACGGCGAGCACGCGCGCCGCGTCCGCCGCGTCGGTCCGCACCAGCAGGTTGCTTCC
>CAZXJU010000120.1:0-6371 GCA_964641035.1 uncultured Halobacteriales archaeon
CGCACAAGAACCCTTATCTAGACCACCCTGAATCGGCGCCCCGTCCCCCGCGTGGGCAAGGAACCTCCGATGCCTGAGGAGCTGAACCCGTTCAAGATCGCGCAGGCCCAGCTCGACGAAGCCGCCGAGATCATGGGTCTGGACCAGGCCGTCCACGAGTACCTCCGCTGGCCCCAACGCTTCCTCGAAGTGCGCATCCCCGTCCGCATGGACGACGGATCCACCAAGACGTTCCAAGGGTTCCGCTGCCAATACAACGACGCGCGCGGCCCCACCAAGGGCGGCATCCGCTTCCACCCGGAAGAGACGGCCGACACCGTCAAAGCCCTCGCCGCGTGGATGACGTGGAAGACCAGCGTCGCCGACCTGCCGCTCGGAGGCGGCAAAGGCGGCGTCGTCTGCAACCCCAAAGAGATGAGCCAAGGCGAACTCGAACGCTTGTCGCGGGGTTGGGTGCGCGCCGTGGCGCCGCTGGTCGGCCCGGAGAAGGACATCCCCGCCCCGGACGTGTACACGAACCCGCAGATCATGGCGTGGATGGTCGACGAACTGTCCACGATCCGCGGCTACAACGTGCCCGGCTTCATCACAGGAAAACCCGTCGAACTCTGGGGAAGCCTGGGCCGCGGGGACGCCACCGCCCGTGGCGGAATGTACGTCCTGCGGGAAGCCGCCAAGGCCAGCGGAATCCGTCTCAAGGATGCCACCGTCGCCATCCAAGGCTTCGGAAACGCCGGCATGTACGCCGCCGAACTCGTCGAAGAGCTCCACGGGTCGAAGGTCGTCGCCGTCAGCGACAGCCGTGGCGGCATCCACCAACCGGACGGCCTCAACGCCAAGCGGGTCGCCAAGCACAAGACCGACACCGGCCAAGTCGGCGGCTACGACGGGGCCAACGAGATCACGAACGAGGAACTGCTGGAGCTCGACGTCGACATCCTCATCCCCGCCGGCATCGAAAACCAGATCACCAGCAAGAACGCCGACCGCATCCAAGCCACCATCGTCAACGAACTGGCCAACGGCCCGACGACCCCCGACGCCGACGACATCCTGTTCGAACGCGACGTAACCGTCCTGCCCGACTTCCTCGCCAACTCGGGCGGCGTCACCGTCAGCTACTTCGAATGGATCCAGAACGTCACCGGCGACTACTGGGACCTCGACGTCGTCCACCAGAAACTCGACAAGAAACTCACGAAGGCCGCCCACGACGTGTTCGCCGCCGCCGGCCGCTACGAAGTCGACAACCGGATGGCCGCCTACACCGTCGCCGTCGAACGCGTCGCGCACGCGGCCCAACTTCGCGGACTCGTATAAGGCCGCCGCGTCCTTTATCACCGCACATGGCCCTCACCGGGTCATGCGGACGCTGCTGGTCGTGGCGGTCGGTCTCGCGCTCGCCGCCGGATGTGCCGGCAACGCGTACTATTCCAAGTCGTTCACCACGCGCGTCGGCGACCCCGTCAAGCTCGAGTTCGAAGGCCAATTCGAATACCGACAAGCCGCCAACGCCTACGGCGTGCTCCGCATCAACGCGCAGACGACCAACATCCGCGACATCGACCTCTACATCCGCGGGTGCGATGCATCATGGACCCTCGAACTACGTCAGGACGACCGCATCATCCGCCCCGCGCCACCGGACGAAACATGCGAATCCGACCCGTGGAACGAATTCCCGCAAGGCGCGATCGTCACGTACGCGTTCGAATGGAACACCACCCGCTACGTCGCGCAAAACGACACCTACCAACCCGCCCCTGCCGGCGAGTACGTCGCCTCCCTAACCTTCGAATACCTGCGCTACCGGTCGGCCACGCCGCCACCCCCCGCGAACGAGTACCCGCTCAACGACGTGGAGACGGACTTCGAATTCCAGATAAAGGCCGTACCGACCCCCACCGGGACGCCGGCCGGACCGTGACCGCAACGTTCACGCGGCAGGACGCCATGGCCACACCGTGGCCTGGGGTCTCGCCCTCTTCATCATCGGCCTCCTGTTCGGCTGGGGAAACCCAGGCCCCGAAGACCGAATTCAACTGCTCAAGACGGGCACCCTCGTGGCCGTCCTCCTGGCGTTCGGAACCGCCATGATCGGCGCCGCCTTAGGATCCGAGCCGTTGCTCTTGGGCCCAGGCTTTCTTGCCGGCCTTTTTACCTTCCTGCTGCTCGTCGTCCTCTTCCTGATTGGCACCTGGGTCGGTGACGCCGTCGAAGGCCGCCGCCCCGACCGACCCCCAGCACCTTAATACGGAGCCCAACCCGTAGACGATCTGCGATGGCCCCGAACCGCCTGGCCCGATCGACGAGCCCCTACCTTCACCAGCATGCCCAGAACCCCGTCGACTGGTACCCTTGGGGCGACGAAGCCTTCCAGAAAGCCCAAGACGAAGACAAACCGGTATTCCTGTCGATCGGCTACTCGACGTGCCACTGGTGCCACGTCATGGCCCACGAATCCTTCGAAGACGAAGACGTCGCCCGGCTTCTCAACGACGCCTTCGTCAACATCAAGGTCGACCGGGAGGAACGCCCCGACGTCGACCACACCTACATGACCGTCTGCCAGATGATGACCGGCAGCGGCGGATGGCCGCTGACCATCCTCCTAACACCCGACAAGAAACCGTTCTACGCCGCCACGTACATCCCCAAGGAGACGCACGGAGGCCGCCCCGGGCTCAAGGACCTCGTCCCACGCATCCAAGAAGCCTGGCACGAACGGCGCGACGATCTCATCCACCGCGCCGACGACGTCGTCGAACACCTGAAGAGCGCGGGCCAACCCCGGGCCGGCGAACCCATCGACGACGCCGTCATCGAAGACGCCTTCGACACCCTGGCACGCAACTACGACCCTGAACACGGCGGCTTCGGCCGCGCCCCCAAATTCCCCTCCCCCCACAACCTCCTGTTCCTCTTGCGGGCCGGCCGCAACCACGACCTACGCGCCGCCGACCGCATGGTCCGCCAGACCCTGACCCGGATACGCCACGGCGGCATCTGGGACCACGTAGGCTTCGGCTTCCACCGCTACAGTATCGACCGCACATGGCACGTGCCGCACTTCGAGAAGATGCTCTACGACCAAGCGATGCACGTCCTGGCGTACACGGAGGCCTACGAGGCCCTCGGCGACGAGGCCCTGGCCGACACGGCGCGCCGAACCTGCGA
This sequence comes from uncultured Halobacteriales archaeon, assembly GCA_964641035.1. Classification (GTDB taxonomy): domain Archaea; phylum Thermoplasmatota; class E2; order JACPAO01; family JACPAO01; genus CAZXJU01. The sequence continues at coordinate 3,178 of CAZXJU010000120.1, forward strand.
GTACGTCCTGCGGGACCTACGCGACCCCGACGGAGGCTTCCACAGCGCCGAAGACGCCGACAGCGAAGGCGAAGAAGGAAGATTCTACGTATGGACGCGCCACGAGATCGAAGACGTCCTCGGCGACGACGCCGACCTCTTCACCGCCGCCTACGACGTACAAGAACACGGCAACTACACCGACGAAGCCAGCGGCCGACTCACCGGCACCAACGTCCTCCGCCGCGTCCGCACCGACGAACAACTAGCGGATGCCAACGACCGGACCGCCGTCGAAGTCGCCGACATCCTCGAAACCGCCCGGAAGACGCTCTTTGAACACCGGGAGCAACGCGTACGACCCGGCCGTGACGACAAGGTCCTTACCGACTGGAACGGCCTCATGCTCGCGGCCCTGGCCCGAGCCGGCCTCATCCTGGAAGAACCCGACTTCCTCGACGCCGCCAAAAACGCGGCCACCTTTCTCACGACCACCATGAACGCCGACGGCAACCTACGCCACCAATGGAAGGACGGCGAAGCCGGCGTCGACGCCTTCCTCGACGACCACGCCTACCTCGCCTGGGGCCTCCTGGAACTCCATCAGGCCACCCTCGACGACGCGTGGGCAACGCACGCGATCGACGTGACCCAAGCGATGATCGACGGGTTCTGGGACGACGACGACGGCGCCTTCTGGTTCACGCGACACGGCCAGAAGGACCTGCCCGTCCGCCGGAAGGAGGTCTACGACGGTGCCCAACCCAGCGGCAACAGCGTCGCCCTCGACGTCCTGGTCCGCCTGGGACGCCTCACCGGCGACCCCGCCTACGAGAAGCGCGCCGACGACCTGCAGAAAGCCCTCGGTGCCACCGTACGCCAAAACCCCAACGGCCACACCCATCTGCTGACCGCCGCCCACATGGCCCGCGCTCCCGACGTCGAAATCGTCATCGCCGGGGACCCCCAGGCTGATGCCACACGACGACTCCTCGAGACCGCCCGCGGCCCATACCTGCCGCAGCGCGTCCTTCTGCTGCGCACCCCGGCCACCGACGCACCCGGGTTCGCCCCATTCACGCAGGAAATGGGTCCTGAGAACGGCGCCGCGGCCGCCTACGTGTGCCGCAACCACGCGTGCGACGCACCCGTCACCGACGCCGACGCGTTGGCGGAAAAACTCACCGCGTCTACGGGATGAGCGACGCGGCGGCCTCGGTCGCCAACCGGATGAACGGGTCCGGCCACACACCCATCACCACGACACCCAAGAGGATCACGTAGAAGGCCGCCCAGACGGGGCCGCGGAACCGGAACGCCGACGCCGCAGGCACTCCTTGTGGCGCCTCCGTTTCCTCGTCGACGTACATCGCCCGGATGACGCGCACGTAGTAGCCGAGGCTGATGACGCTGTTCACGATGCCCGCCACGGCCAAGAAGATAAGCCAGTCGTTGGACCGGGCCAACCCCGCGTCGATCGCACTGAAGAACAATACGAACTTCGAGGCGAACCCGGCAAGCGGCGGGATGCCGGCCATCGAGAGCATCAGAAGCGCCATGGTGAACGCCGCCACCGGCGCCTTCGAGCTCAGGCCCGCCCAGTCCTTCAGGTCGTCAGAAAGGCCCCGTGCGCCCAACACGGCCACGACGGCGAACGCACCGCCCTTCATCAGCGCGTGCGTAAGCACATGGAAGAACGCGCCGGCCAACGCCAGCTGCGTCCCCACCGGGAACGCGATCAGCATGTACCCCGCCTGGGCGACCGAAGACCACGCGAGGATCCGTTTGACGCGCGTCTGCCGCAGCGCAGCCAGGTTCCCCAACGTCATCGTGGCCACCGCCAGGATGCCGATCAAGAGGTCCCATTGCGCTTTGACCGCCAGCAGGCCTAGGAAGAAGACCTTGAAGAAGGCCGCCAGCCCCATCTTCTTGCTGCCGGCTGCCAGCAGGCTGCTGACGGGCGTCGGGCTGCCGTCGTACACGTCCGGCGCCCACATATGGAACGGGACGCTGGTCACCTTGAAGCCGAACCCGCCGATGAGAAACGCGATGGCCAGAAGGCTGCCGGGACCGAACCCGGCCTCCGCCGCCGCACCGATGGCGTAAAGGTCGATTGTGCCCGTCGTCGCATACAACAGGCTCATCCCGTAGAGCGTGAGCGCGCTTCCAAGCGCCCCGATGATGACGAACTTCGTCGCCGCCTCCAGGCTCCGAAGATCGTCCTTTCGGTACCCGGCTAGCGGGAACGTCGCCAGCGCCGTCGTCTCCAGCCCCACGAAGATGGTCAACAGGTCCCGACCGGACGCCACCACCATCATGCCGAACGTCGCGATGAGCAGCAGGAGGTAGTATTCCGTGTTCTTGGCCGCCGGCTTCATCGCCGTCGGACTCACCAGGACGACGAGCAGCGCGACAAGCAGGAAGACGGCTTTGAAGAACAGGGCGAACGGCGTCACTTCGTACGACTCGAGGAACGTCTGCGGCGCCGAGTCGAACCCGAGCATCTCGAGCCCGCCTGGGAACAACATCAAGACGACCGTCCCTAGGCTCAGGACGATCAACAGCAACGCCATCTCCTGGCGCACCCGGACGTCCTTGACGACCTTGCCGACGAACGGAATCAAGACGACGCCGGCCAACAGGAGCAGTTCCGGCATGACCAGCAGCCAATCCTGAGGCGTCAGGCTGGCGGCGCGGTCGCCGATCGAACCCGCATGCAGCAGCAGCCGATCAAACACGTCACAGCACCCCCATTGCCGCCAGTAGGCCTTGCGCGTAGACGCCCATCGTATCGATCATCCACGCCGGCCATACGCCGAACACGAAGGTGAGCAGACCGAGCACGAGCATCGGCACGAACTCGTACCACCGAATGTCGCCTCTGACGTCGAGGTCGTCCCGCACGGGTCCATGGTATGCGCGCTGCATCGCGTACAGGTAATACCCCGCCGTCACCAGCAGGGTGCCGATGGGCAACCAGATCCACCATCCGATTGCCTCGTACGCGCCGATCAGGATTGCAAGCTCGGCGACGAACCCCGCCAGGCCGGGCAAACCAAGGCTCGCCAGATACGCCACCAACGTGATGGCGGCCGCCACCGGCATCTTGTTGCCGTTTGCGAGGCCACCCAGCTTATCGATGAGCCGGGTGCCGGTGTGGTGTTGGACGACCCCGGCGCTCATGAACAGCATCCCGCTGATGAGCCCGTGCGCCA
>CAZXJU010000121.1:0-6323 GCA_964641035.1 uncultured Halobacteriales archaeon
GGGCGTCGGTCTTGAACCTCCATGATGACGAAACTGGTCGCCCGGACGCACCTAGAAGGCTCCTGTCCCGTATGCGGCGCGAACGTCCCGCGGACCACCGCCCGCTGGAACGACGGTGTCCATGAGGTCTACCGATGCCCGGAGCACGGGGCCATCGAGTATGGGCCGCGGCGCTTGAGCCTGCTGGAATCGACAGGCTCGGTATCGGTCGTCCCGCCGGCGACGCCGCTCTTGTGGGAAGTGTGAAGCGAAGAAAGGGAGAGCCGCGGGGATGCGGGGCCTGTGCCCATCATAGTGGGCGTTCCGTAACCGACTTCGCCACGCCTCCCAGCTCGTCGCCGGTGTGGCGCGCTTCCCGCGTGTTGCTGCCGGTCCGTCTCCGGTCCGGCCCCTGCGTCGTTGCCGACGCCGGGTGCGGCGCCCTCGTCGTGCGCGACGCGGCCTCGGGGGTCGGTCGCGCCCTCGGATCCGTTGCCGGTCCGTCCGCCTGTTCCCTTGCGGGTTCGGCGTCCCGGCCATTTTCATGGCACGAGGGTCCAACCACCGCCGTAGCGGGGGTCGGAACGCGTGGGCGTTCGATTGCGTACTGCACGGCCATCAGCCCCCATGGGGGACGACGGTCGTGTCGGACCGGCACGAGGTCGGTCCGCCGCTTGGCCCCGCAGGGCCCGCGCGGAAGCCCACGTAATCAAGGCGGAATCAAATAGATTCTTGAGAAGCGTGGCTTCGGGTGCTTCGCGTCGAAGTCCGTGGTTCAGAACACGAAGACCTGCACGCGAATCGACACGGCGGCGTCAAGCCCCGGATGCCAGACCGTGGCGACACCCGGACGCTGGATCCGACCCTGCGGCCCGTGGGCCACCGGGGGGACCCGTAATCCCAACGAATCGTCCCGGCGGTCCCATTTCCGCCGGCGAGCGAACGTTTCCCACCACAGCGGCCGGGCATGTCTTGTGTCCCGCTTTTTTTAGGCATGACGTGGTTGACGGAGCGATGACGAAGCGGATCCTCGTCGTGGACGCCGACGAAGACAGTCGTACACGCGTCCGGAGTCTGGCGGAACCCCTTGGCGTCGAGGTCACGGAGGCCGAAGGGCCCACGGGCCTGGTCGACCGCGTCCGAGAAGAAGGCGTGGAGCTCGTCCTGTTGGACCTTGACGCGGACGCGAAGGCCGCCTTCGCGGCGGCCGACGCCCTGAAGGACGACCCGGAGACCAGCGGCGTCCAAGTGCTCGCCTTGAGCGGAAACCTCGACTCCCCCCGGACGGCCGGTGCGACCGAGCATGCGTTCGAGGACTACATGTCCAAACCGATCGAGGAGAACGAGTTCATCCCGATCCTCCGCTTCCATCTGGACCTGCCGCACGGCCTGAACGATGCGCACCCGTCGTAGCGGCACGGCTCAAGGAAACGGGCCGCGTGCGGTGCGGGGAGTAAGCCGCCTTCTGTTCCCCGCGCCCCGGAGGGCGCGGCTTGCGACATTCTACTGAGCGCCCACGAAGGGCTTGCTCCCGGGGAGGATGGCCCGTTTCACCAGATCCACCGACGACCTCCGGGGCAGACCCCCTTCATCGCATGGGTCGGCGGCTGTGCCGTTTCTGCGCCTCCTCGGCCAGTCTCCCAGCCGCCCCCGAAGGGGCTCCCGTTTGGCGGAGGGCGGACTTTCCTCAGCTGGAACCCCAGGCATCGAAACGCCCGGAGCCAACCGTCGGTCGCGCTCCCGCGCCGCACGCGTACCCCGATTGACGCCACGACCCATTCATATCCGTGTCGGTCGCACGCCGCGTTCGGACGGCTTTTAAGCGGCCAGCGGTGTCGGCCGGCCGATGGCCGAGGCGCGGCGGAGCGCGGCGACCCTGGTGCCGTTGGCCGCGGCCGTCCTCCTTCTGGCCGTCGCCCTGGCGACGCCGTGGTACGAGTTCGACCACTCCACCGGGACCCAGAACCCGACGGCCACCGATGCGCCGGCCGACGACGAGACACGCCAGGTCAACCGGACACACGCCGATTTCTATCCGTTCCGCGTCAGCGGCGACGCCAACGCCACCCACGACGTCGACGCGGATGACGAGGTCCGCCTCCTAGGGTTCCTCGCCGCCGGCAGTCTTTTCCTGGCGGCCGGCGCGCTGCTCCTCGAAGTCGTCTCGGGGCACCGTGCATGGACCCGACGCATCGAGATCCCCCTGGCGGTCGTGGCCATCGGCCTGGTCGTCGCCGCCCTCGTCTGGGCGTGGGTGAGCCTGCCGCCGACGCTCGCCCACCGGGGCGTGGAGGGATTCTTCACCAGCCGCCGCGTCGACCAGCAAGGCTTCATCCGCACCACCGCCTCCTGGGGCTGGGTGACCGCGGCGGTCGCGCTCATCTTCCTGACGGCGTTCGCGGCCATCAAATACGCCGGCGGCCCCATCGAGGTCGGAGAGCTGGACGCGCTCCAGGACGGGTCCGAAGACGCCGGCCCATGACCGGATCTCCGGAAACCCTTAAGGCCCAGCGCTCCTAGAAGGCGATTGTTTCCATGTGGGACCGGTTCCTAGCCGATTTGCCGCAACCGCCCAAGCCGACGCGCCAGGACCCGATCCGGCTGGTATGCTTCGACATGGACGGCGTCCTGACCCGCGAAGAATCCTCCTGGGTCAGCGTCCACCAACGGTTCGGGGTCCGCAACGGCCCCGGCTTCCAGGCGTTCCTCCGAGGCGAGATCGACGACGAGGAGTTCATCCGCCAGGACGTGGCGCTCTGGCTCGAGAACAACCCCGGGATGACGCTGGCCGACGTGCACGCCATCCTCGACGAACTGAGCCTCGTCGACGGGGCCCGCGAGGCGTGCGACCAGCTCCGCGACGCCGGCTGCGAACTCGCGATCGTCTCCGGCGGCATCGATTACATGGCACAACGCGTCGCCAACGAACTCGGCATCCAACTCGTGAGCGCCAACGGCTTGAACGCGCACCAGGACGGCCGGTTGACCGGCGACGGGTTCGTCAACACGCCGTTGCGCGACAAGTCGCGGCCCGTCGTCGGCTTCGCCGACCAGCTCGGGATCGGGCTGGGCGCCGTGGCGACCGTCGGCAACAGCGCACCGGACATCCCGATGTTCCGCGCCTCCGGCCTCGGCATCGCGTTCCGCGCCGCGGACCCGCACGTGGCGGACCATGCGGACGTGCACGTACCTGGGGATGACCTTCGGAACGTGCTCCGGCCGATCGTCGGCGGCAAATAGTCGGTGGGTTCACGCCTCGGTCGGCGTGCCTTCCGGTTCGGCGGACGTCTCCGGCTCGAGCGCCGCGTCGTCGGCCTCGCCGCCTTCTTCGCCCGGCTCGTAATGGTCGGGCACCGCCATCCGGACCGTGTACTTGTCGACCTCGAGTTCGCCGAACTCGTATTGGCCTTCCTCGTCGGTCGTCGCCGTGCGCACCACGCCGCCGGCGGAATCCACGAGTTCGACTTCGACGTTCGACAGGACCTCACTGGTCTGCTCGTTGACGACCCGGCCGCGAATCGCACCGTGGCGATGAATCAGGAAGTTGGTCCGGACCGCCTGGCCCGTGTCGACTTGGACGGTCTTCTCCGTCTGGTCGTTGGAGCGGTACCCCTTCGGCAGGTTGAGGCGGACGGTGTAGAGCCCGGCCCGGACGTTGGGGAACCGGTACGTGCCGTCGTCGCCGGTCACGTCCTCCCCGACCTGCTTGCCACCATGGTCCAGGAGCGTGATCCGGACGCCCTTCAACAGAGCGTCGGTGAACTCGTTCTCGACGGTGCCCTCGATGGACCCCAATCCATGGACCTTGAACTCGATGAAGGTCGTCTCGCCCGCGTTGACGACCGCTCGTTTTTCGGCCGTGCGTCGGTCGGTCATAAGGAACCGTCTTCGAGCAAGACCCGGCCGCTTAAAAGGCCTTGCGATTCAGGGCGCCCATTCCACTCCTGGCCCACCATCGAACCTTCATAAACGCGGCGCGGCATGGCGGCGCCGACGCGATGGGAACCATCGACGACGAGATCCAGGGCATCGAGGACGAGATCCTCAAGACCCAGAAGAACAAAGCCACCGAACACCACATCGGCAAACTCAAGGCGAAACTGGCCCGGCTGCGCGAGGAGAAGGAGAAACGGCGCAAATCGTCGGGCGGCGCCGGGTACGGGTTCGACGTCAAGAAGAGCGGGCACGCTTCCGTCGGCCTGGTGGGACTGCCGTCCGTGGGCAAGTCGACGCTGCTCAACGTGCTGACCGGGGCCGAGAGCGAGATCGGCGCCTACGAATTCACCACCCTCACCGTCATCCCGGGCGTCCTGGAGCACAAGGGGGCCAATATCCAGATCCTCGATATGCCAGGGATCATCCGCGGCGCCGCCGGCGGCAAAGGCCGCGGGCGCGAGGTGATCGCCGTGGCCCGCAACGTCGACCTCATCGTGCTCTTGATCGACGGGACGCAACCGGACACGCTGCGCGTCGTCGTGCGCGAGCTGGAGGACGCCGGCCTGCGCCTCAACCAGAAACCCGCCGACATCGTGGTGACCCGGAGCACACGCGGCGGCCTCGACGTCCAATTCACGTGCAAACAACCGCACGTCGACGAGGAATACGTCGAAGAGCTGGCGGCTGAGTTCAAGATCGTCAACGCAAGCATCGTGATCCGCGAGGAGGTGACGCCGGAACAGGTCGTCGACGGGTTCGCCGGCAACCGCTGCTACGTGCCGGCGATCCTCGCCTTCAACAAGATCGACCATCTCGACGCCGCCACGGCCCGCCGGCTCGTCAAGGAACATGAGAAGGCCGGCTGGCACACCATCGGCGTCAGCGCCACCGAAGGCCGCGGCATGGACGAGATGAAGGCCGCCATCTTCGACGCCCTCGGGTTCATCCGGCTCTACATGCGACCGCAAGGCGGGGACGCGGACTACGAGGAGCCGCTCGTGCTCAAGAAGGGTTCGACGATCGGCGAGGTGTGCGACGACCTGCACCGCGAATTCCGCCGTCGCTTCCGCTACGCCCAGGTGTGGGGCGAAAGCGCCAAATTCGCCGGGCAACGCGTCGGCCTGGACCACGAGCTGGCCGACGAGGACGTCGTGACGCTCATCCTGAAGAAGTAGGTGGTCGCCTGGCACGTAATTTCGTGATCGTCGTTTGTTTCGAGGACGAGACGCGCGACCGGTTCGTCGTGGTCCGGCACCGGGACCGGGGCTGGGAGCTTCCCGGCGGCCGCGTCGAGAGCGAAGAGTCCGCCGAGACCGCGGCCCGACGCGAATTCTCGGAAGAGACCGGCCGGCGTCTCGTCGACGCCCGACCGGTGCACGAACGGCGGCGAGGCGGCGCCACCGGCACCACGTTCGAGGCGCGCCTCGGGCCGGCGGAGGCGGACCCGGGTCGGGACGACCAGATCGTCGACTGGCGCCTGGTCCGCCGCCTCGAGGACGTGGCCCCGCTCTCGTTTCCGGATGACCCGTACGACGAGATCGGCGACGCGATCGGCCGACCGCTGCGGTAGCGGCATGGTGCAAGCGCGGTTACCAATCAATGCAATAGCCTTCCCGACGACGCGTCGGCCGTGGCGGTGGACGTCGAACTCCTTCGCGAGATGGTCCGCGAATGGGAACGGCTCATCGACCATCCGGTGCAAGCGATGGCCGAACTCAACGACAAGGCAGAGCAGATGATCAAGCTCGCGGTGGCGTTACTCGCAGCCGGCATCACGCTAGCCGGCTACGTGATTCAAACGCTGCCGGACCTCGTCGAACCATGGTTTGGCGTTGGGATTCTCGCAGGGATCGTACTGAATCTCTCGTCGATAGCCCAGTTCCTACGGGCGTACGCAGGTGCCGGCCCGCATGGGGAGCTTCACATCGGGCCGCATCCCGCTTGGATGATGGACAAGACAAAGGAGTCGGATTGGACATTGTACCGCCATCTTGGGTCCATCGTCAGGAGCTACGGCAAGTATTCGGACGTCAACGTCGGCAAGATGCGCGACTCCGCCGTGCGTCGGACCACCGGATTGGCGGTAATGGCGTTGGCAGCAACCGCATACGCCGCCAGCATGTCTTTTATACTCGGCCGGGTGATTATTGGATGAGTATGACCGAAGAGGAGTCGGAGGAGTTCGAATTGGCGGACCCCGGAATCACCATCTTTTCGGGGACCGATCCAGAGATGCGGCTCCGCATCTACGGTCGCTTGTTGGACCCCTGACCCGACAGCCGGCCGGCACACTCCCGTTGAGTCCAAAACCAGGCGGCATCGGACCCAGGCCCATTCGACTCATGCAAACACCGTTACCACTCTCTTCATAAGCGTGGGACGTCGAGGCCCGGATACGGCCAGAAGGC
>CAZXJU010000122.1:0-6303 GCA_964641035.1 uncultured Halobacteriales archaeon
ACCCGTACCTCAACATCGACGCGGGCACCATGAACCCGTTCGAGCACGGGGAGGTGTACGTCCTTGACGATGGCGGCGAAGTCGACCTGGACCTGGGAAACTACGAACGCTTCTTCGACGTGAAGCTCCGCCGGGAAAACAATATCACCACCGGCAAGGCGTACCGTGCCGTCATCGAGAAGGAGCGCCGCGGGGACTTCCTTGGCAAGACCGTCCAGATCATCCCGCATGTGACCAACGAGATCAAGGAATGGATCAAACGCGTCGGCGAGCAGGACGAGGCCGACGTCGTCCTGGTGGAGATCGGCGGCACCGTCGGCGACATCGAGTCGCTGCCGTTCCTGGAGGCCGTACGCCAACTGCACCGGGAGGTCGGCGACGACGACTTCGCCCTGGTGCACACGACGCTGGTTCCCGTCGTCGGCACCGTCGGCGAGCAGAAGACCAAGCCGACGCAACACAGCGTGAAGGAACTCAAGGCGATCGGGCTGCACCCGGACGCCATCGTCTGTCGGGCCAACGACCCGATCGAACAGGACGTGAAGGACAAGATCAGCCTCTTCTGCGACGTCCCCGTCGACGGCGTCTTCAGCGCGCACGACTGCAGCACCCATTACGAGGTGCCGTTGCTGCTGCATGAGCAGGGCATGACGGACTTCGTGATGAGCCGCCTGCACCTGACCAAACGCGAGACGGACCGGCCGTTGTCGGCGTGGCAGGACTTCGTCGAACGGGTCAAATCATACTCCCACACCCTCCAGATCGCCATCGTCGGAAAGTACACACACCTGGCCGACGCGTACCTGTCGATCAGCGAGGCGTTCCGGCACGCCGGCGCCGTCGAGGACGCCCGCGTGAAGATCGTGTGGGTCGACGCGGAAGAGCTGGAGAAGGGGTCGGAGGGACCGCGGCGGATCCTGGAGGAGTCCAACGGCATCCTCATCCCCGGCGGGTTCGGCCACCGCGGCGCCGAGGGGAAGATCCAGGCGGCCGGGTTCGCCCGCGAGAACGGCATCCCGTACCTGGGCATCTGCTACGGCTTCCAATTGGCCTTGGTCGAGATCGCACGCAACGTGCTGGGCCTGGAAGACGCCAACACGACCGAGAACGACGACCAGACACCGCACCCGGTGATCACGCTGCTGCCGGAACAGTACGAGGTGCTGGACCTGGGCGGCACCATGCGTCTGGGCGGAAGCCGCATCCGAATCCGGGAAGGGACCCGCGCCCACGACCTCTACCAATCCACCGAGATCGTCGAACGGCACCGACACCGCTTCGAAGTCAACCCCGACTACATCGAACGGTTCGAAGAGGGAGGCGTCGTCTTCAGCGGCCGCATGGCCGACCAGCCGTTGATGGAGATCATGGAACTGGAACCGGACGTGCACCCGTTCTTCATCGGCGGCCAGTTCCACCCCGAGTTCCTGTCACGCCCCGGCGCGCCGGCCCCGTTGTTCCACGGCTTCGTCAAAGCCATGCTGACCAAGAAGGAAGGGACGGCCCGCAAGGCGGTCGCCGTCGGCGAATGAGCCCAGCCTCCCAAACCCTTAAAGAGGCCCTGGTATAACTGGCGACCCTCGATGGCCGCGAAACCAAGCTTCGACTACGCCTCGCTGTTGAAGCGGGCCAAGAAGAACCTGCCGGAGGTCGCCGAAGGCGACAGCCGGTGGGAAATGCCGGAGCCGGACGTACAATACGAAGGCCGGACGACGATCCTTCGCAACATCGACGACATCCTCACTGCCGTCCGGCGTGACGAGGACCACTTGATCCCGTACCTCCTGCGCGAGATCGGGACCGCCGGCGGCAAAGAAGGCGACCGCATGATCTTCCAGGGGAACATCCCCATGAAGACGATCAAGGAGCGCCTGGATTCGTACGTCAACACCTTCGTCCTCTGCAGCGAATGCAGCCGGCCCGACACGCACCTTGAGAAGGACGAACGGACGCTCATCCTCAAATGCGAGGCATGCGGCGCCCACAAACCGATCACGGTCCGCCGGCAGAAGCAGAAAGAGGAGAAGAAGGACGCCCTCGAGGAGGGCAAGGTGTACGAACTGGGCGTGCTGGAGATCAGCCGCCGTGGCGACGGCGTCAGCCGCGTCGACCGGTTCACGATCTTCATCCCCGGCGGCAAGAAAGGCGAGACGTACAACGTCCATATCGAGAAGATCAGCGGCAACATCGCCTTCGGGAAGATCGTCCCGCCGCCGCAGAAGTGACCATCCAACGGTGACCACCATGTTGGCCGAATGCAAGAGCCACGGATACTATCGGGCCGAAGTGTGCCCGGCGTGTGAAGAGAAAGGCCGGTTCCTGATGAACGATCAGGAGATCGAACGGCTGGGCCGCATCATGGCAGGCGTGCTACGCCACTTCCCGGAACGCTTCGGGCTGACCATGGACGGCAAGGGCTGGGTCGACATGGCGGAGTTCGTCACCGCGATCACCGAGAGCAAACCGCGGTACCATTGGCTCCGCCCGTACCACATCCAGGCGCTGGTCGACACCGACCCCAAGGGCCGTTACCAGATCGACGGCGGCATGGTCCGGGCGACGTACGCGCACAGCGTCAACGTCACGCTCGACGATCTGCCCGAGGCGGACACCGAGGAACTCTACTACCCGTGCAGCGAAGAGGAACTCGACCTGATCCTCGAACAGGGCCTGACGCCGCAGGACCGCACCCAGATCCACCTCAGCGAAACCTACGACAAGGCGATGGAGGCCGGCAGCGTCCGCATGGAGGACCCGATGATCCTGGCCATCGACGTGAAGGCGGCGCAGGCCGAAGGCGTCGACATCCGCAAAGCCGGCAACACCGTATACATCTGCGACCGGGTGCCCGCCGACTCGATCCGGCTTCTCGAGGAGCCGCCGGTCGCCCCCGAGGAGGAGGCGTAAGGTGCGACGCCGCACGCTCAGCCTCCTGGCGGCCGTATTGTTCCTGACGATGCTGGCCACGCCGGCGGCGCAGGCGTCCCACACGTTGGGCCACCGGTACCTCGTGCAGGGCATCGTCGTCGACGCCGACGGCAACCCCGTCCAGAACCAAGAGATCCGGATCATGACCAGCTTCCAAGGCCAGACCCAGGGGGTCATGGCCGTCCAGACGCACTGCGACGGCCGCTTCTACTCGCCGGAAGGACGCGAGATCTTCGACGCCGGCCAAGGCGGCGGCCACCAGTTCATCGAAGGCCCGAACCAGGACGGCGAGACGTACTTCCATTACCACGACGAACACCTGACCACCGCGGTCCAGGTATCGTTCACCCTGCTGGAGGAGGAATGGACGGCGCCGTTCAGCCCGGACACCCGGTCCACCACGACCCGCCATCAATTGGCGCAGACCGTCGAGCCGGGCGCCGCATGCGCCCAAAACTATACCGCCTTCTACGACGCGTTCGTCGTCCACGTCAGGACGGTGACGTCGGGCGAACTGGAGACCGGCGAGAACGCCGTCGACGCCCGCGAAGTCTCGGCCACCCTGACGACCGCCAACGGGACCGAGACGCTCAGCGGCACCACGAACAGCAACGGCGACGTGTGGCTCCAGTTCTCCGACGCGTCGGCCGCGGCCGCCGGCGACACCGTCGAGATCGGAAGCCTGTTCTTCTCCAACCAGACCGTCACGCTGACCGACGAGGACATCACGTACCGATACGTCGACCAGTTCTACAAAGCGACCGAGCCGCAACCTGGATTATGGGACCGGTTCGGCACCCTGATCATCGTCCTCGGCGTCATCGGCCTCATCGTCGTCGGCTACTTCGGATACCAGAAGGCGCGCGAAAAGATGGAGCTGCGCAAGGCGTACGAACAGTCGGGACGGAAACGCACCCGACGGTAACGTTGATAACGAAGACCCGCCTAGGTCGGGCCCCGCGGTCCGGGAGACGTACCCATGAAGATCGACATTGGTCCTGGCGGAAAGATCCTCGGCACGAAGCGCGTCAGCAACAACGGCCAGGTCAGCGGGTTCACGGAATACGCCGGACGGGAGGTACTGGTCATCCTGCCCGGCGACGAGACGCCCGTGGTCCGCAAGGACGCCAAGGACATCCTCCACGAGGTCGAGACCGTCGTCGAGGAACAGATGCAGATCGCCTTCCGCGAATACCAGAACCTCCGCCACAAGTTCAAAACGCCGGAGAACGCCGCCCGGTCCTTCCTCGAGAAGACGAGCCCGAAACGCCTGCAAGGCGTCATCGAGAAGACCGATTCCTGGATCAAGGAGCAGGCGGGCGCCTTCGAGAAAGGCGTCCGGGACCGCATCGACAAGAAGCGCGGCGGGCCCAAGTCCAAGAAAGCCAAGAAATCGAAGTGAGGCAGCCCCTGTGACGAAGCCGCAGACGGAGACGTCCGACCTCGTCGATCAGGTCGAGACGCACCGCGACGACATGGTCGAGATGCTATCCGGCCTCATCCGCATCCCCGCCCTGGGGCCCGAGAGCGGCGGCCAAGGCGAACGCGCAAAGGCGGATTGGCTGGCCGACTACTGCCGCGGCCACGGGTTCGACGTCGAAGAATACACCACGCCCGACGACCGCGTGGAAAGCGGCGGCCGCCCCAACCTCGTCGTCCGCGTTCCCGGCGTCGACACGAGCCGGACCCTCTGGGTCATGAGCCACATCGACGTCGTACCGCCGGGCGACGAGTCGAAATGGGACACCCCGCCGTTCGAACCCGTCGAACGCGACGGCCGGCTCTACGGCCGAGGGTCCGAAGACAACGGCCAGTCGCTGGTGGCCAGTTATTGGGCGCTCAAGACGCTCGTCGACGCGGATGCGAAGCCCGCGATGAACGTCGGCCTCTTGTTCGTGGCCGACGAGGAGACCGGAAGCGACCACGGCATCACGTGGCTGCTCGACGAGCACCCCGACCTCTTCTCGGACGACGACCTCATCCTCGTGCCGGACGGCGGGGAGCCGACGGGCGCCAAGATCGAGGTCAGCGAGAAGACGCTCCTTTGGATGCGTGTGCGCGTGACCGGCGAACAATGCCACGGCTCCATGCCGTACCTCGGCAAGAACGCGGCGCGCGCCGCCGCCTACGTCACCGTCGCCATCGACGAGGCGCTGCACGACGCGTTCCCGCACCGCGACGAACTGTTCCAGCCGCCGGAATCGACGTTCGAGCCGACGCGGCACGACGGCAACGTCCCCAACATCAACACGATCCCCGGGGAAGAGATCCTCCACTTCGACTGCCGGATCCTTCCCGACATCGACTCCGACGACGTCCTCGACCGTGCCCGGCACGCCGCCGAAGAGGCCGCCGCCCGGTTCGATTGCACGGTGGACGTCGAGGCCGTCATGCACCAGAAGGCGGCACCGCCGACGGACCCCGAGGCGGAGGTGGTCCGCCGGTTGGGACGCGCCATCGCCGCCACCCGCGACGTGGATCCCCAAGTGTGGGGCGTCGGTGGGGGCACCGTCGCAGCGATCTTCCGCCGGCGCGGCTACCCCGCGGCCGTCTGGGGGACGTACGAGGAGCGGGCGCACGCGCCCAACGAGTTCGCCGTCATCGACAACCTGGTCGCCGACGCGAAGGTGTACGCCCACCTCTTCACGCAGGACGGCGCGGCGGACTCCTGATGCGGCGAGAAACGTGGGACCACCCGTCCGGTGGCCGTGCGATCCTTTTGGGAAGCGTCTTCGGCCTTGCCGCCGAACAGGAACAAGTCGGCAAGGCCTTGGAGAATCTGGCCTACGAGCGGCTCCTCTTGGGCATCAGCCGAGAGGCGCTCGAGGCGATCGAGGAGCGCGAAGGCGACCCGCCCCCCGTGGAGCCCGCGGACCTGGAGCCGATGACGCAGCTGTACCTCGCCGAGTTGACGCGGTTCGGACCCGTTCACGTACCGGCGGCCGAACTCTACACGGCGTGGCGCGACGCAACGCGACAGGACGTCCCCGTCCAGGCCATCGACCTCAGCGACGCGGCGCACACGGAGGAGTACGTGCAGAACGTGAGCGTCTGGGAGACGATCCGGAAGGAGAAACGGCAACGCAAGCGGGCGCGACGGCTCGAGGAGACGGAGGACGTGCACGACTTCGTGGCCGCCTGGGACGACGTCTTCTTCCCCACGAAGGGGCTTCGTAGCGTCGAACGCGCCCGCGAACGGCACATGGCCCACCAGATCGTCGAGGCCGCCCAGGACGTCCAGGCGGTCGCGGTCCTCGTGCCGGACGAACGATTGGACGGGATTCTTGCCCAGTTGTCGACCTTCGACGAGGCGTAGAACTCGGCGGAACGCTTTTCCACCGGGGGTGGGTTCGGCCCGCCGTGCACGAGATCTGG
>CAZXJU010000123.1:0-6288 GCA_964641035.1 uncultured Halobacteriales archaeon
GAGCCATCGGACGGTGGTGAGCGCGCCTCGGAGCCGGTGGCCGGTGAAGAGCAGTTGGACGGTCTCGGGGGTCGTGATCAGCAGGTCGGGCGGGTGGGTGGCCTGTTTGCGGCGTTCGGCCTGGGTGGTATCGCTGTGGCGGACGCCGACGGCGACGTCGAGCGTCTTGGCCCACCGTTGGACGCGTCGGAGCATGTCGCGGTTGAGCGCGCGCAGTGGGGTGACGTAGAGGATCTTGAAGCCGGACGGTAGCTCCTTGCCTTGTTCGCGGTACGCGTCGCGGGCGCGCAGGAACTCGTCGAAGACGGGTAGCAGGGCGGCTTCGGTCTTGCCGTAGCCGGTGGGGGCGATGAGTAGGACGTGGTCGCCCGAGTCGATGGCGGGGATGGCTTCGGTCTGGGCGGCGGTGGCCTCGTCGAAGTCCAGCTCCGCGAGTAGCGTCCGGAGTTTGGGGTGGAGGCCTTCGAAGGCGACGGCGTCGGGGGTCATGGGTCGGGTCGGTCGACTGGGACGGTCTCGCGTGCGGAGGCGACGGGCCGTCTCAGCCGGTCAGGGGGAAGTAGATCTTGGCCATGGTGACCCCGACGGCGGTGAGCACCGACATGGCGATGACGACCCATTTGTCGATCTTGAAGGCCGTCTTCTCTTCCGCGTCGAAGTAGCGGATGAGACCCGCGGCAGATTGGAAGCCTTCGCCTTTCTTTTCCTTGGCCATGCTCTAGGCTAGATTCATGGTCGACCGGTTATAAAGGCTTTGGCGGGTCTTTACGGTGGTTGGGCGTCGAAGGCGCGACACGCGGACTTGGCGGAATGCGCCCGTTCGGGACCCAGGCGTCGACGGGCGGCGTTCAAGAGCTGCCTGTCCTCGGTGATGAGGACGCTTCCGCCGATGGTCTCGGCCGTCGCCACGTACGAGGCGTCGTAAAAGGAAAGGTTCTGTTCTTGGGCGATCGTCATCGTCCGTTCCCGGTTCTTCGGTGTCGTCGGGAGCAGCCGCACCTGCACTAGGAGTTTCTCGACAGCGCGGGCGCCGTCGGACGGCGCTCCTCCGGCTCGGTCGCGGAGAAGGGCGTTTCCAAGTTCCCATACGATCAGGACGGGGGCTACGGCCCCATGAATCGGGACCACCGTGCGTTTGAGGAGAGCGGCCGCTGCGCCCCGTGACCGCCCTGGAACCAAGTCGAGCAGGGCGCTGGCGTCGTATACGAGCGTCAATGGCTTTCCCGATCCCGCCGGATGATGTCGACCGGGTCTTCGTCCAGGGTTATCCCGCTTTTCGCGAGCCAATCCAGCGATTCGTCGACCTCGAGTTGGCGCATCGCCACCTCGAGGGCCTCCTTGGCGACCGTGTTCGGGTTCTTGCCGCGCTTGCGGAGCTTCTCCAGTTCCTCCTTTGGGAACCGGAAGGAGACGACTTCGCTGGCCATGGACGACGTTGTATACATCTTGGTATAAGATTGTATACGCTCGTATTTATGGAGGTTGGAAACCGGGTTTGCATCACGGGACGAGCAGGTCGACGAAAAGGCCCGGGAAGAGCGCGCTGGCGATCAGGAGCAGGCCGACGACGAGCTGCACGGCGCCGGCGGCGTTCTTGACGCGGGCCGTGTTGCGACGCAGGCCGCGCATGAGCCACCCCTCCTCGCCGCCAGCCAGAGCGCCCACGGCGAGCATCAGGAGGAAGAGGACGGCGGCGTAGACGACGAAGGCGGCGAACGCGGGCCAGAAGCCGCCGACGGTGACGGCGAAGGCGACGAGGCCGGCGAGGATGGGGCCGGCGCAGCCGATGCCGGCCAGGTGGTAGCCGAAGCCGTAGAGGAAGAGGTTGCGTGGCGCGTGCGCCGGGTCGAAGAGCTCTAGGCGCCGGCTGTACCGGTCGAAGAGGCCGGAGTGGAACGCCGCGCGCGACCAGACGAGCACGGACAACGCCACGAGCAGGGCGCCCAGGGCGAAGCGGATCACGAGGACGGCGGTGTTCGGGTCTCCGGCGCTGATGGAGAACCGGGAGAGGAATCCGGCGCCCAGGGCCGCGACGACCAGGCCAAGGAGCAGGGTGAAGGTGAGGAGTCCGGTGGCGGCGTAGGCGCTGAGCGCCCCGGCCCGACGTCCGGTCTCGGCGCGCGCGTGGGCGTAGAAGGCCAGGTAGCCGGGAAGCAGCGGGAAACTGCACGGGCTGAAGAAGGTCGCTGCGCCCGCGACGACGGCCAGCGGGACGAGGCCCCACGAGGCGGGGTCGGACTTCGCGTCGGTGGCGAAGACGAGGAACGCGACGTAGCCGATGCCGGCCAGCGCGACGGCGCCTACCAGGTAGCCGGCCAGGCGGACGCCGACGCCGACGTCGCCGGGTTCGGGGCTCGGACCGTGGGGTCCGGGCGGCGCCTGCGGAAGCTCGCGGTCTTGGGCGATGGTTCAGTCGCCGCCGGCCCAGTCTTGGTCGAGCCGTTCCTTCCACTCGTCCCATGCGTCGTGGCAGCCGTCGCTGGCGATGAGGTGATCGTAGTACGCCTCGCCGCGGTTGGCGACGGCTTCGCCGCAGAACATGCACACGCGGTCGTTGGTCGAGAGGCTCGTCAGCATACTGGAAAACACCTGCTGTCATGACCGGCGTTCCGGATAGATAACGGTTTCTCGTACATGCGGCGTCGTGAGAACCCTTCAAGAAGGAGCGGCGGGTTCGGCCGACACGATGCACTGGGCGGACGTCCTGGCCAAGGAGACAGCCGAGACGGCGGACGAGCACGTGTTGGCCACGGCGATCACGCCCTCCGGCGCGATCCACGTGGGCAATATGCGCGAGGTGCTGACCACCGAGATGGTGGCGCGGAGCCTGCGGGACGTGGAAGGCGCCAAGGTGCGGCTCATCTACATCGCCGACTCGTACGACCCGCTGCGGAAGGTGTACCCGTTCCTGGACCCGAACGTGTACAAGGAGCACGTCGGCCGGCCCCTGGCGGAGATCCCGTGCCCGTGCGGTGACCATGCGAGCTATTCGGAGCATTTCCTCGAACCGTTCCTGGCCGCCCTCGACGAGTTGGGCGTGGAGATGGAGGTGCTGGATGCGTACGACCTCTACAAGGACGGGCGGTACAAGCGCGAGGTCGAGACGGCGATGGCTGCACGGGACGCGATCCGAGGCATCCTCGAGGAGGTCACCGGGCGCAGGCTGCCTAAGGAGTGGATCCCGTTCAATGTGCAATGCCCGGAATGCGGCCGGCTCGACGGCACGCGGGCTCGCGGCATCGCCGGCGTCGACATCGAGTATGGGTGCGCGTGCGGCAACCGCGGCCACATCGACGTGTCGAAGCCGGGCGCCGGCAAGCTTCCGTGGCGCATCGATTGGCCGGCCCGGTGGAACTTCCTCGGCGTCACGTTCGAGGCGATGGGCAAGGACCATGCGGCCTCCGGCGGGTCGTGGGACACGGGCGTCCGGCTGGTGCGCGAGGTGTTCGGCTCGGAGCCGCCGTCGCGCACGGTGTACGAGTTCATCCAGCTGAAGGGCGCCGGCGCCATGCACTCGTCGAAGGGGACCGGCGTAAGCGCCGAGGGGGTCCTGCGGATGACGCCGCCGGAGGTGTTGCGGTTCTTCATCGCCCGCAACCAGCCGAACAAGCACCTCGACTTCGATCCGGGCTTGGGCCTGTTGGACCTGGTCGACGAGTACGACGAGTACGAACGGGCCTATTTCGGGGCGGCCGAAGCGCGCGCGGGGATGAAGGATGTCGAGCGGACGTACGAGTTGAGCCAGCCGCGCCACGTGCCCGAGCAGCTTCCGCATCAGGAAGGGTATCGGCACTTGGCGACGGTCGTGCAGATCGGCGGCGACTACGAGGGCGTGTTGAAGGTGTTGGGCCGCGGCGGCCTTGAGCCGGAGCGGTTGTCCGAGCTGGCGGCGCGGCGGCTGCGTCAGCGCGTGGAGCATGTCCGATACTGGTTGGAGCGGTTCGCGCCCGACAACGTCCGGTTCACCGTGCACGACGAGCTGCCGGACGTGGAGTGGTCGGAGGCGGACGCGAAGGTGCTGGCGGCGTTGTCCGGGCGCCTGGCGGACACGGCGTGGCAGCCGCAGCCGATCCACGATGCGATCCACGAGACGGCGGGCGCGCACGGCCTCAAAGGCGGTCGCGCGTTCCAGGCGGTGTATAAGGCGTTCTTGGCCAAGGGCAGCGGTCCGCGGGCGGGATTCTTCTTGGCGAGCCTCGACCGCGCATGGGTCCTCAAGAGGCTCGAGGAAGCGGCCGCGGCGGCCGCGACCGGGTGACGCCCAGGTAAGTCCTTTATCAGGAAAACGAGCGGACGTCCGCATCGTTTTCAACGGTGTACCAAAGGCTATTTATCAGCCGGTGAGAAATGGATAGCTGGGACAAGGGAGACCTGTTCCCAAGCGATGGGAAGGGGCTGCAAAAACCCTCGCAAGAGATTTTTGCCACCACCCAACCTCCACCCACCCCCGCCCCTTCCCGTCGTCCTTGTTCACGGCCCTGGCACGTTTTAGTACGGGGCTCTTCATCGCCGAGCCGTGCGACTCGGGATTCTGGGCTGCGGCGCCATCGGCGGCGCCCTGGCACGCTTCGCCGTCGACCAGGACGGCATCGGCGCGGTCGCCTTGTACGACCAGGACGAAACCCGATCCGACGCGTTGGCACAAGCGACCGGCGCGCAGGTGGCGGCCTCCGTCGACGACCTGGTCGGACGCTCCGACCTCGTGGTGGAGGCGGCGAGTCAACAGGCCGCGCGCGACCACCTTCTCTCGATCCTTGAGGCCGGACGTTCCGTGCTGGTGCTTTCGATGGGTGCGTTGGCCGACGACGCGTTCCGAAAGCGGTTGGAAGAGGCCGCGCGGGCGCGCGACGTCAAGATCTACCTGCCGTCGGGCGCGGTGGCCGGCGTCGACGGGTTGAAGGCAGGCGCGCTGGCCGGCGTCAAATCGGTGACGTTGGTGACGACCAAGCCGCCGGCGGGCCTCGGCGTGGCGGTCGACCGGTGGACGAGGCTTTTCGACGGGACGGCGCGCGAGGCTGTGCAGAAGTACCCGCAGAACGTGAACGTGGCGGCCTGCCTTGCGATCGCGGGCATCGGCTTCGACCGGACGCGCGTGCAGGTCGTGGCGGACCCGATGGCCACCCGGAACAGCCACAAGGTCATCCTGGAAGGCGACTTCGGCCGGATCCGGTGCGAGGTCGAGAACCTGCCGTCGCCGGAGAACCCGAAGACGAGTTGGCTCGCCAGCCTCAGCGCGATGGCGACGTTGAAGCGAATCCTGGAGCCGATCCAGGTGGGTGCGTAGCCGGAAACAGGTCCGCCACAACGTTTATCTGCGCCGAGGCGGGCTGCCCGTGCTATGCGGTGGCAGGCAACGGTGGCGGTATTGGCGTTCGTCGGGATGAGCTTGGCGGGTTGCCTCGACGGCGGCGGGCCCGAGGCGACGGGCGGCGAGGACACGGAGACGGTGACGGGCAGCGTCCCGGTCGCGTTCGGACCGGGCGGCAACGGCACGGCGGACAAGCCGGGCGTTCCCCGCTACGTGTACACCGGCTGGACGGGTGCCGAGCCGAACATCGGCATCACGAGCGCGGGCAACATCTTCATGACGGCGTTCGACGAGACGATCCGCAGCACCGACGGCGGCCAGACGTGGGACTCCGTCTTCACGTACGACATCATCCAGGGCCAAGTGCCGTTCGGCACCAGCGACCCGATGCTGTGGGTGGACACAATCACGGACCGCGTCTACACCAACCACATGGTCGGAACGCAATGTTTCGAGATGATCTGGAGCGACGACGAGGGCGACACGTGGTTCCAACGAGACCTGGCCTGCATGATTCCACGCGTGGACCACCAGAAGGTGATGACGGCGCCCGCGGGTCCCGACCCGAACCCGCAGGCGGCCCGCCTGGACGCGCCTGCCAACTACCCGAACGTCCTCTACACGTGTTACAACGCGGCGTTGGGGACCCAGTGCTTCGCCAGCTTCGACGGTGGCTACACGTACACCCAGGAGACAATCGCGCTCGACGACGAGGAGGGTCCCTGCCACGGCGTCAACGGGCACCCAGCGGCCACGGCCGACGGAATCGTCGCGGTCGCCGCCGGCTGGAACTGCGGCCCAGTCGTCGCGCACAGCCGCGACTCGGGCCTCACGTGGACGGCGAACCTGGGACCTCAAGAGTTCGGCGTCGGCGCCTCGATCGACCCGGACCTCACCTTCACCGAAGACGGCAACATGTACCTGTTCTACCGGGACGAGGACCACATGGCGCGCCTGGCGCGCAGCCCCGACTTCGGCGC
>CAZXJU010000124.1:0-6235 GCA_964641035.1 uncultured Halobacteriales archaeon
CACATACCGCAGCGCGTCGACGCCGTAATACAACGGGTTGACGAGGATCGCCACGCGGAACACGACCGGAAGCTGGGTCGTCGGATAGATGGCGCCGGACAGGAAGAACATCGGCATCACGAGGAAGTTCGAGACCAGCATGAACACCTCATGGCTCTCCAGCCGCGCCGCGATCGCCACGCCCAGGTTCACGATGCCCATCCCGATGAACGCCATCACCACCAACGCCACCAGGAACCCGACGAACCAGCCGAACGGACTCGTGTACCGCACCCCGAAAAGCGCCAAGGCGATCAACAACAGCGCCAACCCCTGGATCATCGCGCTCGTCATCCCACCCAGCCCCTTTCCGATGACGAAGGCGTTGCGGCTGACCGGCGCCACAAGGATCTCCTTCAACACGCCGAACTGCCGGTCGAAGATGATGCTCATGCCGCTGAAGATCGAACTGAACAGCATCCCCATCGCGACGATGCCCGGCGTCGTGAAGCTGAGGTAGTCGACGCCCTCGACGAGGCCGCCGAGGTCGATGCGGGTCCGTTGCAACGGCAACGCAAAGAGCGCCATCCACACCAGCGGCGTCATCAGGCTCATCACGAGCCGGCTCTTCCGGCGCCAGAACCGAAGCATCTCCCGATGCCAGATCGTCACCGCGTCCGTCACGACCGCGACCACGACTACCGCCTCCGCTGCCGCATGAACATGCTCATCCGCCCCTGCGCGTCCATCGACTCCTCACGGATCGCGTGGCCGGTGTGCTTGATGAAGACGTCGTTGAGCGTCGGCTTCTGCATGCTGATCGACCGGACCGTCGCGTCGTGGGACCGGACCGCGTCCAGGACGATCGGGATGACCTCCTCGCCACGGTCGACCTCCAATTGGATCCCCTCCGCCGTCGTCTGGATGCTGCGCACCTGCGACAACGCACGCAACGTCGGCACCACGTCGTCGCGGGCTCCGTTGACCGTCAAATACAGCAGGTCGCCGCCGATCTCCGCCTTCAGGTCCGCCGGCGTGCCGTCGGCCACGATCCGGCCGTGGTCGATGATCGCCAAGCGGTCGCACAGGCTGTCCGCCTCGTCCATGTAGTGCGTCGTCAACACCATCGTCACGTTCTCTTCCCGGTTCAACCGCTGGATGTGGTCCCAGATGTGCGTGCGCGTCTGTGGGTCGAGGCCCAGCGTCGGTTCGTCGAGGAAGAGGACTCGTGGTTTGTGGATCAGGCCCCGGGCGATCTCCAGGCGCCGACGCATGCCGCCGCTGTACGTCTTGACGCGGTCGTCCTTGCGTTCGGTGAGCTCGACGAGGTCCAACAGCTCCGCGATCCGCCGTTCCCGTTCGGCCCGCGGCACCTTGTACAGTTTCCCATGCAACCGCATGTTCTCGAGCCCGGTGAGCTCCTCGTCCAACGTCGGATCCTGGAACACGATCCCGATGCGTTTGCGAACCTCGCCGGGGTCCGCCACCACGTCCACGCCATCGACGAACGCACGGCCCTCCGTCGGACGTTCCAGCGTCGCCAGGATGCTGATCGTAGTCGTCTTGCCGGCCCCGTTGGGCCCCAAAAGGCCGAACAGCTCCCCTTCACGGACCTCGAGGTCGATGCCGTCCACGGCCGTCAACTCGCCGAATCGCTTGACGAGCCCCTGGGTCTGGATTGCGGCCACGGCCGCAGCCTACGCGAGACCGGATTTAAGATTTCGTGTGACCCGGCGGCTCAAATCCCCGGCGACAGGTCGTAGGCTGAAAACGCGAACACGCCGCTCTCCGGTCCCGGGCCCGAAATCGGGCGCCAGGCATCCGGCCAAGGCTGCGCCTGCCAGAAGCCAGATCATGACCGCGACGCCGGAACGCATCAGGAAGGAACCCCCGCACGGGATCATGCAAGGAATCTGGTACCTCCGCTAGCGGGAGAGCGCCGCCACGAGCCGCGGCAACGCCTTGCCGGCCCGCTCCGGGACATAGCTGTCGGCCAGCCGCGTCAACCCGCTCGGCTCGGGGTTCACCTCGACCAGGACGGCACCGGACGCCTTGGCGACCTGCGGCAACGAGGCGGCCGGGTACACGAGGTGGCTGCTTCCGACGGCCAGGCACGCGTCGGCGTCGGTCGCCGCGGCCTCCGAGGCGGTCCACGCGTCGCGCGGCAGCGTCTCCCCGAACCAGACGACGTCCGGGCGGAGCAGGCCGCCGCACGGGGCGCACGTGGGCGGCAACTGGTCGAGCGCCGCCAGGTCCAACCCGGTGCGCGCGCCGCACTCGGTGCACCGGTTGCGCATCATCGTCCCGTGGATGTGGTGGACCGTCGACGAGCCGGCCTTCTCATGCAGGTCGTCGACGTTCTGCGTGGCGACCACCACGTCGTCGAATACGTCCTCCATGGCCGCCAACGCCTCGTGTCCGGCGTTCGGTACGGCGTCCTTGTGCGTCGCGATCCGGTCGCGGTACCATACCCACACGTGCGCCGGGTCGCGCGCGAACGCTTCGGGCGTCGCGACGTCCTCCGGCCGGGCGCCCGCCCACAGGCCGTCTTCGCCGCGGAACGTCGGGATGCCGCTTTCCGCGCTCATGCCGCTGCCGGTGAAGACGAACAGCCGACGCGCGTCGCCCAGCCGTTCAGCGGCGTCGGCGACCGCGTCCGCCTTTCTTCTTCTTGGATCCCTTGGCATGGTCGATCAGGACGTCGGCGGCCTCCGACACCTCGTCGGCCGTGTTCCAGAAATGCATGCTGAACCGCACGTAGGGGCCCCGGGCCGCCGCGAGGATCCGCCGTTTGCGCAACGCCATGATCGCCTCCTCGATGTCGGCCACCTCGATGCTCACGATGCCGGCACGCCGCGCCGGCTCGTTGGGCGTGACGGCCTTGATGCCGGCGGCCCGCAGCTTGTTCATGAACCGTGCGCCCAGGTCCAGGACCGTCTTCTCCCGGTCCGGGACCGTCGTCAGGATCCCCAACGCGGCCCGCCACCCGGCGAACCCGCCGAAGTTCAGGTTGCCGCTTTCGAACCGGCGGGCCGTCGATGCCAACGCATCGTTGTCGACCGAGAAGTCCTCGTTGTCGGCCAGGCCGAACCAGCCGACCGACGTCGGCTCCAGACCCTCGATCAGTTCGCTCCGGACCAGCAGCGTCCCCACACCGAACGGCGCCATCAACCACTTGTGCCCGCCGCACGCCAAGTAGTCGACGTCCCAGTCCTTGAAGCTCGTGTTGACCGCGCCGGCGCCTTGGATGACGTCGACGAGCACCTCGGCGCCGCGCTTGTGGGCGGCCCGCGTCAACCGCTTGACGTCGAGTCGTTGGCCCGTCGAGAACGCGACCGACGAGAACGTCAAGAGCCGCGTATTGTCCGACAACGCCTTCTCGATGTCCTCCTCATGAATCGAGCCTTTGCGGCTGCGGACGATCTTCAGGTCCACGCCGAACCGTTTCAGCCGCCGCCACGGCAGGATGTTCGAAGGGAACTCGAGATCCGTGGTGACGACCTCGTCGCCGCGTTTCCAGTCGATTGCACCGGCGATCTCACCGATCCCGTCCGACGTGTTCTTGGTGAGCGCCACCTCGTCCTCCTCGCATTCGAAGAACCAGGCCGTGACCTTCCGCACGCCTTCGATGTCGTCCAGCCACTGTTCCCAGCTCCGTTCGCCATGCCGCGCGCGGTCGTCTTCGAAACTGGCCATCGCGGCACGGACCTTCTCGTGCGTCGGGCCGGTCGCTGCGGTGTTGAGGTACGTGTATCGTTCCGCGGCGGGGATGCCCCGGCGGAACTCTTGGGGAGTCGTCATCGGCCCTCCGAACCACCCCTCCCCCTTAAAAGGCCCGGGGCGGATTTGGCCCTGATGCGCATCTACACGCGCGGAGGCGACCGGGGCGAGACGAGCCTCTTCGACGGCACGCGCGTGTCCAAGACCGACCTGCGCGTGGCCGCGTACGGGCAGGTCGACGAGCTGAACGCCCACCTTTCCCTGGCCCGCGCGGCCGACCCGCCGGACCGGGTGCGCGCATTCATCGAACGCGTCCAGAACGAGCTGTTCACCGTCGGCGCGGACCTCGCCACGCCCAGCGGAAGCTCCAAGGAGACCAAGCGGGCGACGTCCGCGATGGCCCAACGGCTGGAGGAAGACATCGACGGCTTCATGGACGAGATCGGCAACCCCGGAGGCTTCGTCCTGCCCGGCGAATCGGAGCTGGGCGCCCGACTGCACGTGTGCCGTACCGTGTGCCGGCGCGCCGAACGGGTGGCGGCCGAGCTCGGCGAGAACGTGAGTCCGGACGCCCTGACGTACCTTAACCGATTGAGCGACGCGCTCTACGCGGCCGCCGTCTGGGTCGACAAGGTCGCCGGTGGCAAGAAGCTCCGGAACCCGACGTATTAGGAGTGTGCCACGTCCCCCGCCAGCGAGCGCGGGTCCCGTACGACAGCCGGTCATCGTCGTGAGTTGGGTCTCACGACGGCCCTACGACGCCGAGGAAGGCCAAGACCATGACGGTCAGCCCGACGAGAAGCATCATTGCCACGAACAATTGAAGGAGAATCACGGGGTCCTCCTTGATGCGGGCAACAAGGGTCACAACCATCACTGAACCACCGACGTCATGACGCTTTCTACGAAATACGCCAGCGTGGAGATCGCGAGCGCTTGACGCGTCGATCCGGCGCGGTTCCAGAGCCGAGCGATACCGTCACCGCCGTCAACCCGGTCCGATAAAGCCCAGTGCGGCAAGGACGAGGCCTAGAATCCCGACGAAACCGAGTGCCCAAACCACCGCTTGGAGGAATACTACAGGGTCGTGGGTGATACGAGCAAAGAGCCTCATGGTTCATACTCTCCCGCCGTGGCCTTAATCGTTTCTATCGTATAGGCGACCACAACGATGACGGCGAACCCGAGTAGCCAAAGAACGCCCTCCGCAAGGCGGCCTCGTTCCGCTGCGACGAGCGCCTGCAGGATAAATTCCAACGATGCGGCAATGACGATCAACCATACGAGAACCCGGCGGGTGTCCGGTCTGCGCCGTAACGGGGATTCCATTCAACACGCTATCGGCGTACCGACGTACAAATACAGTCTGGTAACCGCTTGTGCACTTTGCGGGTCCGCATCGTCCGCAATCCTGGGTGGCGCCTATTCGACCCGCTCAAACGGCGGCAACGACGGCGGCTCCTGCGCCGCACGCATCGCCTGCTTACTGCGTCGGGACCTGCCCAACGCGGCCCCGCCCAGCGTGACGCCGGCACCCACGGCCACGCCCCAGAGAAGGCCGAAGACCATGGCCGCGACCATGAAGCCGCCGAACGCGCCGCCTCCCTGCATCATCGTGACGCCGCCGCTGAACCAGGAGAGCGACGCGATTCCGGAGACGAGGCTTGCGGCGCCCACGACGACCGGCGGGCCCCACAACGCGGGCGCCGGCGCGAACATTCCGTACACGAACAGGATCGCCAGGCCCGCGAGCCCCCACATGAGGGAGAAGCCGATGTACCAAAACGGCGGCGAATGGCCGGTCATCATCGACGTGGTGAGCGCGTACGACACGGCGGCAGGCGCCCAGACGGCCATCACGCCCGCGACGATGGTGATGACCCATGCCTGGGCCGTCGAGCGCGCATCGTTCCGCATGGCTGCCTCTACCCTTGCGTGGGGAACCCGTCCGGCACCTCGCCGACGACGAGCGGCGGACCCGCGGTCTGCTTGTGGAACGCCACATGGCTCACACCGTGGTCCGCGTTGGCCGCCGTGTTCGAGTAGACGACGTGCAAGTAGCCGTCCGGGCTGATCGTCGTCTCGAAGAAGTCGCCCATCCGCCGGTCGTTCTCCGGCTGGTCCGGCGTCTTCACCTGGCAGACGGTGCCGGTGCAGATCGCGCCGTGGTGAAGCGGCTCGTCGGTCAGCTTGGCCGGCCAGACCTGCGTGCCGTTGTCGCCGGTGACGACGAGCACAGAGAATGCGTGCCATTCGGCCGACAGGTCCCGGCTTCCGTCGGCGCCCGGCGCCGACAACCACGTGACCGCCACGCGGCCCTCGCTTCCAGCCGAGGTCCACTCCCAGATCGAAGCCTTTGCGCCCTCAAGCTCCGGGAAGAACTGCGTCAACTCCAACGGCTCGGCCCAGGTGGCGCCGTCGTCGGAAGTGTAGGACAACGAGACGGTGCCGTTTTCGCCACCGCCGGCCTGGAACACTGTGCCGGCCGCGTCGATGCCGACCTCACAAAGGCCGCACCCGACCGGCCCCTCGGCGC
>CAZXJU010000125.1:0-6184 GCA_964641035.1 uncultured Halobacteriales archaeon
AGGGCGCCCGCGCCCTGGTCCACCCGACCCGGTTCGAGGCGTTCGGACTGGGCGTCCTCGAAGGGTTGGCGTGCGGCACGCCGACGATCGCCGCCGACGTCGGGGGCCTGCCCGAGGTCGTCGGGGACGCCGGACTCCTCCTCGACCACGACCCGGCCGCCTGGTCGGACGCCATGCGACGGTTGGCGGCTGACACGCCCGAGCGCGACCGGTTGGCCGCGCGCGCCCCGAAGCAGGCCGCCCGGTTCGACTGGGACACGGTCACCGACGACCTTCTCGCCATCTACCAGGAGGCCGCCGATGCCTGAGGAGGCCACCGACCCGCGCAAGGACCGCAAGAACTGGGGCCTGTTCCTCGGCCTCGTCGTCCTGGTCACCGCGTACTACGAGATCGGCAACCGCGTCTTCGCGCCGAGCCTCGACGTCGCCCGCCGGAACGCACGCGACCTGTGGGAGTTCCAGGTCGCGTGGGGGCTCGACTGGGAGCCGGCCATCCAAGAAGCCGTCGACGCCGTGCGCCTCTTCGACGTCCCCTGGCTCATGGTCATCCTCGTCCTCTTCTACGTAGGACCCCACTTCGTCCTCACCTTCGGCTTCTTCGCCTGGGCCTACTGGTACCGCTTCCCCCGCTTCGACGAGGTCCGCAACGTCTTCGTCATCTTCACCGTCACCAGCTTCGGATTCCAATGGGCCTACCCCGTGGCCCCGCCCCGCCTCGTGCCGGAGACCGGGCTCCGCTACACGCTGGCCGACTGGCTGCCGGTCACCGGCGACAGCCCCACCATCATGGCGCTCACGAACCCGTACGCCGCGTTCCCCAGCGTCCACACCGGGTGGGCCTGGCTCGTGGCGCACTTCATGGTCGCCTTCACGCGCGGCCCCTGGCGGCACCTCTGGTGGGCGTACCCCGGCGGCATCATCCTGTCGATCCTCGCCACGGGCAACCACTTCGTCATCGACATCCTCGCCGCCGTCCCGTTCCTCGCGCTCGCCTCCGGCGCCGACCGGCTGCTCCGCCGTCCCCGCCGGGTCCCCGAACTCTTGCCGGAACCCAGGCACAGCGGCCAGGACGCCGCCTTCGCGGACCGGATGCGTGAACTGGCGGCCCTGCCCGCCGCGTCCCGCAGCCTCCACCATCCACGCAACTGGGTCGCCGGCGCCCGCCTCTTCATCGACTACGCACTCACAGTGCCCCCTAGTGCGAACCGCGTCGCCTCCAAGGTCCGCCACTACCCCGACCCCTTCGAGAAACGCACGATCCGCATGCCCGACGGCACGCGGCTGGCCGCCTGGCTCGGCACCCACGACGAGCCTCGGCCCGCGCTCATCATCATCCCCGGCCTCTTCACCAGCAAGGACAACGCGGCGGTCAAGAAACGCGCCCTGCGCGTCTTCCACGACTGGGGCTGGCACGTGCTGACGCTGGACCTGCGCGGGAACGGCGAAAGCGACCGCGTACCCAGCACGGCCGGATGGAAGGAGGCCGAGGACCTCATCCACGTCGCCGACTGGCTGCGCGAAGACGACCGCGTCGACGGCGTCGGCGTCTACGGCGAATCCCTGGCCGCCACCGCCGCGCTCCTGGCCGCCGCACGCGCCGGCGACCAAGACCGCCCCTTCGCCGACCGCGGCGTACTCGTCGTCAGCGGCTTCGCCGACGTCCCCGAGACGATCCGCCTCTACACGCACCCGCCCGAAGACAACCCCGAGCTGCGCCAGGTCGTCAACTTCTTCACCTTCCTGCTGCGCGCAAGCGGCCAAGACGCGAAGACCTTCGAGGAGTTCCACCAGGCCGGCAGCCGCCACTACGGCGTCGACCCGAACCAGGCGGCGCGCGACTCGAGCCCGATCGACGCGGTGGCACGCCTGCGCGACCCCGTCCTCGTACTGCACAGCCAAGACGACGCGCTCGTGCCCGTGGCCCAGGTGGAACGGTTGGCCGCCCGCGCCGAGAAGATCGACCGCCTGGGCGTCTGGATCCTCCCATGGGGCCACCACGTCCTCTACGAGATGGCCAGCCCCGACTGGTACTGGCGCGTCCTCAGGACGTTCTACCAAGCGTCCCAAACCAACAACATAACAACCCGCGACGAGGATGAGAAGGCACCGTGACGACCCCGCCTTCCCCGCCGCCCGGCACCGCCGACCCGTGGCCCGTCGCCCTCGGAAAGTTCGTGCTCCCCTTCGCCCTCTTCGCCGGCCTCTTCCTCCTCGCCTACCTCCTGTGGCCCGAAGGCGACCGCTACCAGACCGCCTGGTTCTGGATGCTCGCGCTCTTCCTGACCCCGCTGGGCAAGTTCACCGCCATCGGCATGCAGTCCGCCGGCTTCCACGCCGTCACCACCATCTTCTTCCTCGGAAGCATCGAATTCTGCTTCGCCCTCTTCTTCGTCCTCAACTTCGACCTCCTGTACCGCGTGCCCCGCGTCGGCGCCTGGGTCCACAAAGCCGAAGAAGCCGGCCGCCGACGCCTCCTGAAGAAAGCGTGGGTCCAACGCCTCGCGTTCGTCGGCATCATCCTCTGGACCAGCGTCCCCTTCCAAGGCACCGGCGCGATCACCGGCGCCGTCTTCGGCCGACTCATGGGCATGGGACGCCTACGCACCTTCCTCGCCATCATCCTCGGCGGCTACGGCGGCCTCACCGCCGTCGTCCTCGGCAACCTCGGCATCCGCAGCGCCTACCAGGCCGGCATCGACTGGGGCATCTACAGCACCGTCCTCATCGCCACCCTCCTCTACATCCTCTGGGCCGGCTACTGGAGCCCATACCGGCCCGCCGAGGACGCCGAACCCGACGACGTCCGCAGCAGCGTTTAAGAGGCCAGGGACTCTGGGACGCACCGTGCGCGTCCTCGGAATCGAAAGCACCGCCCACACCTTCGGCGTCGGCATCACCGAAGACCCGCCCGACGGGTCCTGCCACGTCCTGGCGAACCTGCGCGCCATGCACCAGCCGGAGGAAGGCGGCATCCATCCGCGCGTCGCCGCCGACCACCACGCCACCATCGCCGGCGGACTGGTGCGCCGCGCTCTCGACGAGGCCGGCATCCGGCCGGACGGACTCGACGCCGTCGCCTTCAGCCAAGGCCCCGGCCTCGGACCCTGCCTACGCACCGGCGCCACCGCCGCACGCACCCTCGCCGTCCGCTGGGACCTGCCGCTCATCGGCGTCAACCACTGCGTCGCCCACCTCGAGATCGGAAAAGGCGTCACCGACGCCGACGACCCCCTCCTGCTCTACACCAGCGGCGGCAACACCCAGGTCATCGCGTACGCCGAAGGACGCTACCGCGTCTTCGGGGAGACCCTCGACGTCGGCATCGGGAACTTCCTCGACAAGTTCGCACGCGACGAAGGGATCCCGTTCCCCGGCGGACCAGAACTCGAGAAGCTCGCACGCCAAGGCGACGACCTGCTCGAACTGCCCTACACCGTCAAAGGCATGGACCTCGCCTTCAGCGGCCTCCTGACGGCCGCCCAAGCCCACCGCGCCCGCGGCGCCCGCCTCGAAGACGTCGCCTTCTCCATCCAAGAGACCGCCTTCGCCATGGTGACCGAAGTCACCGAACGCGCCCTGGCCCACACGGGAAAACAAGAGGTCCTGCTCGGCGGCGGCGTCGCATGCAACGAACGCCTCGCCACGATGGTCCAGACAATGGCCGAAGAACGCGGCCTCACCTTCTACCGGCCCGAAAAACCGCTCTTGGTCGACAACGGCGCCATGATCGCCTGGACCGGCCTGCGCGCCGTCGCCGCCGGCGCCCGCACAGACCTCGCCCGAAGCGGCGTGGAACAAGGACAACGCACCGACATGGTGGACGCCGTATGGATGACGTGAACGACGCCTTCCGGTTCGTCGGCGCCGAAGCCGAGGTCGAGAGCGGCCGCTGGCTGGCACGCGACGTGGTCGCCAAACGCCGCCGGCCCAAGAGCTACCGCGACCGACGCCTCGACGACCGGATCCGCGGCGAGCGGACCCGCACCGAGGCCGCCCTGATGGCCAAGGCACGACGCGCCGGCGTCCCCGTCCCCGTCATCTACGACGTCGACGGCGCCGACCACACCCTCCGGATGCAACGCATCCACGGGCCCACGCTGCGCGAAGTGCTCAAGGACCGGCCCGAGGAGGCCGCCCGATGGCTCCAAGAGTGGGGCGCCCACGTCGGCCGGCTCCACACCGCCGGCGTCGTCCACGGCGACCTCACCAGCTCCAACGCCATCGTCCACGACGACCGCCTCGTCCTCATCGACTTCGGCCTCGCCCAGCGAAGCGGCGAACTCGAAGACCACGGCGTCGACCTCGTCCTCGTCCAACGCACCATCCAAAGCACCCACCCGACGACCGCCGAGGCCTGGTTCGAACGCTTCCTCGACGGGTACACCACCACGAACCAGAACGCCGAACGCGTCGTCGAACGCATGCACGAGATCCGCGGCCGGGCACGATACGTATGAAGATCGGATTCGCCACCACGAACCCGGGCAAACTCGCCGAGGCCCAAGCCAAGCTCGGCCCGCTCGGCCACGACGTCGTCGGCCTCGAAGTCGGAATCGAAGAGATCCAATCCGACGACCTGGCAATCATCGCCCGGTACAAGGCCGGCCGGATCGACGAGGAAGCCGACCGGCCCTACTTCGTCGAGGACGCCGGCCTCTTCATCGACGCGCTCCACGGGTTCCCCGGCGTCTACAGCGCCTACGTCCACAAGACCGTCGGCAACGAAGGGATCCTCCGCCTTCTCGCGGGCGTCCCCCACGCCGAACGCACCGCCCACTTCGAAGCCGTCATCGCGTACGCCGACCCCGACGGAGACACCCACGTCTTCGCCGGCCGCGTCGACGGCAAGATCGTCCACCGGGCCCGCGGCGAACACGGCTTCGGCTTCGACCCCGTCTTCCAGCCGACCGACGGCAAGAAGACGTTCGCGGAGCTGACCGACCAGGAGAAGAACGACGTGAGCCACCGCGCCCGCGCGCTGGACGTCCTGGCCGCCCACCTGGCCGACAAGGAAAAACCTTAACGAGTCGCCGTGTTGCCGGACCCATGGCAGAACAACGGGACTGGGTCGTCGACCGCGCAATGGTCCCCTGGGCGATCTTCGCCTCGGTCTTCGGAATCGTCTACTTCGTCTGGTTCGTCATCGTCCTGGTCGGCGAATCCGCCGGATGGACCGACGACCCCGGCGCATGGGCCGGCCTGCCCACCGACATCTGGGCCTTCTTCGGCATCGCCTACTACGTGGCGCTGCTCGTCTTCCTGATCGCGATGCTTGTGCGCCGGGAAGAGCCGGCGCGCCGGCTCCGGGTCGGCGAAGACGGCCGCCTTCTCCAAGGCGGCGACCGCCGCATCCAGGTCACGCGCTCCTCCACGGAAAAGCAGCACGAGCACGTCAACTGGTAGGCGCAGCGCGCCGACCAACGCCCGCCTCGCCACGCAGGGTTAAATAGGAGGCCCCGGTATGGCCGGCCACGCCCGGCGTCCAAGGAGGCCGGGCAGATTCACCATGGCACGAATCCACTCCAAGCACGGCGGCAAATCCGGTAGCGTCAAGCCGCTGCGCGAAGCCTCACCCGACTGGCAACCGTTGAAGCCAGCCGACGTCGAGAAACAGGTCGTCAGCCTCGCCAAGGAAGGCAAGAGCACCGCCGTCATCGGCGTCTACCTGCGCGACCAGTTCGGCGTGCCCGACGTGAAACTGGCCACCGGAAAATCCGTCTCCCAGATCCTCGACGAGAACGACCTGAGCCCCCGGCTGCCGGAGGACATGACGAACCTCCTGCGACGCGTCGTCAGCCTCCAGGAGCACCTCCAGAAGAACAAGAAGGACCTCCACAACCGGCGGTCCCTGACACTGGTCGAATCCAAGATCCGCCGGATGGCCAAGTACTACAAGCGGATCGGCCGCCTGCCCGAAGACTGGACGTACACCCAGGACACGGCGCGCCTCCTGCTGGAATAGACTCTCGGTCATGACGCTCCTCGACGCGGCCGAGGCCGCCCGAGCCCACGCGGCCGCCTGGCCCAAGACCGCCGTCGTGCGGATTATCGCCGACCACGACCCGGACGGCATCACCGCCGCCGCGGTCGCCGCGCAATGGTTGACGCGCCAACGACGGAAATTCCATGTCACGTTCACGTGGCGCCGCGACGCCGAATTCTTCGAATCCCTCGAACGCGACCC
>CAZXJU010000126.1:0-6183 GCA_964641035.1 uncultured Halobacteriales archaeon
CGCGGCCGGTTCGTCGAAGTCGATCCCACCGATCTCGGCCTCCACGGCCGCGGGTTCGTCGTCCGGTTCGGAAGCGGCCTCCTCTTCGAACGAGATGTCGTCGAGTTCGGCCTCGGCGGCCGCCTCCTTCGCTTGCTTCTTTTTCTTCCGGGGTTGGGTCTTCTTCTCCTCGGTGTCGGCCTCGTCGCCGACGGCGATCTCGATCTCGCCCACGTCGACGGCGACTACCTCTTCGCCCTCGGAGGGGTCCGGTTCGCCTCGTTCCCGGCGCTTGCGTCGGAAGAACCCGAGCAGGCGGCTGGTACGCTGCGTCTCCGTCTCCTTCGGCTCGACATCGTCGACCAGTTCGACCTCAGTCTCTTCGACGGCCGCTGGTTCCTCCAGATCCTCTTCGAACTCGATCTGCGGCTCCTCGACGTCGACTGCGGCCTCCGGTTCGGGTTCCGGCTCCTCCTCGACATCGATCTCCGCCTCTTCGACGTCGACCTCGGTCTCCGGTTCCTTCTCATCGTCCGGCACGTCTTCCGCGTCCTCGCGCGACGGGCGGAACCGTGAGATAAGGGCCGCCAGGCCCGTCGGCCCTTCGCGTTCTTCCGCCCGCTGGGCTTCTCGGGCTTCCCGCGCCTGCTGACGCGCCTCTTCGCGCTCGCGGCGCTTCTCTGCCCGTTCCTTCTGCCGGCGTTCGAACTCCTCCTTGCGTTGCTCGGCCCGCCGGAGGTCTTCGGCCTCCTTGGCCGTGACGAACGCAAGCGGCGTCTTGCAATGCGGGCACAGCCCTTGTTCGGTGCCCGGCGGCACGTCGAAGTCCTTCTCGCAACTCGGACAGGTCAGACGGTGCGGGATGCCTTCGGGTGGCATCTCCACCATGGGCCCCTCCGAGGAGGGCACGGCCGGAGGCTCGTCGGCTTCGACCTCTTCCGGCTCGTCGTCCGGCTTGAATGCCGGCGGCAGAGGGGACGCGGCGAACGGGTCCGGTAGGTCG
Source organism: uncultured Halobacteriales archaeon (assembly GCA_964641035.1). Taxonomy (GTDB): domain Archaea; phylum Thermoplasmatota; class E2; order JACPAO01; family JACPAO01; genus CAZXJU01. Next base: position 983 of record CAZXJU010000126.1, read on the forward strand.
TCTGGCATCACGTCCATCAAACGCAGCTTGGCGCCGCACGAAGGACACGCGGCGCGTGACGCGTCGATCGCGACGGAGAATTCCGTTCGGCATTCGGGGCAGTCGGTGGGTACGACGGGTTCATCGTATTCGTCGGTGAGCCGCAGGGCTGTGGTGCAGTGTGGGCATTCGCCGCGACGGGCCGCCGGCGCGACGTTGAGCATCCCGCCGCAGGCCGGGCATTCGACCCGGTACTCGCCGGGACGCGGCGTTGGGACCCGTGGCGGCGTCGCCGCCTCTCCCGTCGACTCCGGCTCGTCGGCCGGCCCGTCGTCGGGCTGGGCGGCCGCTTCCGGTTCGGGTGGATCCTCCGGCGGCTCCGGCTCGGGAGCCGGTTCCGGCTGCCGGCTTCTGGAAGGGTTCGTCGGTTCCTCCAACCACTGGCTCTCGTGGGGCACGAACCGCAGGCGTTTGCCGCAGGAGGGGCACACGCCTTGCGTCGCGTCGGACGCGACGTCGAAGGAGGTCCCGCATGCGGGACAGTCCGTCTCAAAAAGGTCGGGGTCCGCCATGCGTCGGGCTCCTTACGGTGCTGCGTCGCCGCGCGCCAGAACCGGCCGGTGACGCGCGGGACGCTTTGGATTCCAAGGCTCCTTTAAACGTTTGTGGACTTGGCCAGGAGGAGTTCGCGCGCCGCCGAGGCCAGGTCCCGTCCGGGGATCCGCGGGATCCGCAGCTCCACCTGGATCGCGTCGCCGCCGCGTGTCAGGCGCAGCCGGCGTTGGACGGCCTCCTGCTTGTCGAACCGCCAGCGGACGCTGCCCTCGTCCTCGTCGAGCCGCTCGTCGAGCTCGTCGGCGATCCGTCCGGCGACCGCGGGCGCCTCGGTGCGCAGCCGTCCCAGGCTGCGCGCGATGTCCCGGTCCTTTCCCAGTTTCGCCTCGAGCACGTGGATGTCGTTGCCGTGGTGGCCCTTGACCTGGGACGGTTCGAGACGGCTGGCGCCTTCGGGCTCCTCGTCGACCGCCATCACGTACAGCAGCGCATCGGTTACGCGCTCCGGGTCTTCCGTCGCATGGACGAAGGTGCGGAAATGCAGCTTCAGGTCCTGCATCGGTCGGGTCAACCGGTCTTCTTGTAGTTCTTCCGGTGGCGGATGAGGCGCTTGTCCTTGTCACGCCGCCAGCTCTTGCGGACGCTCGGACGCGTGTGCTCGCTGCCCTTGCCTTTCTTGCGCAGGCCGCGCGCCTTCTTGCCGGCGCTGGTCAAGCCCCGGAAGACACGTCCCTGGTTCGCCGGGTCGGTGATCCACGAATAATCCTTGTCCTTGGCGATCGCCGGGTGCGCCGGGTCCAGGAGGATGACTTCGTAATATTTGTCCATCCCGTCCTCCCCGATCCAGTACGAGTTGAGGACCTCCAGGTTCGGGTAGCGGCGCGCCACGCGCTCCTCTGCCATCCATTGGAGGCTCTTGCGCATCGTGATCTTGTTGACACCCATCTTGCTCGGCACGCGGCCGCCGTCGAAACGCTCCTTGCGCCGACCGCCGCGGCGTACGCGGGCGCGTACCACGACGACGCCCTGTTTCGCCTTGTACCCGAGCGCGCGCGCCCGGTCCAGGCGCAGCGGCCGTTCCACGCGTTCGAAGGCGGGCCCGCGGCGCCATTCGACCTGGCGGTGCCAGTTCGTGCTGTCGTACGACTTGTCGGGAGATTTCCACGTCTCCCTGAGGTGCTTGTAAAAGCTCTTGGCCATGGTTGCGTCACGTCCTTGATGCACGTGGCGCGACACGCGACGTGTCGCGGTTTCCGGGTTCACCCAGGAGGGCACATCCCCGACGGGCGCTCATCCCCGCGGTGCGAGCGGGACCGCCTAAAAAGGGGTTCGTATTTAAGCGTTCGTGGTGGAGGTGGGGTCGGATCGGACCGGCGACAGCCCGGGGGCGGTCACACCGCCTCGGACCGGCCCTCCGGCTCTTCGTCGCCGGCGACGTGGGCGCCCGACCAGAGCACGTCGAAGCGGGTCCGTTCGGCCCGGATGAAATCGATCGAGTCGGTGACGAAGGCGACGCACCCCTCACACCGGGCGCTGCTGGATTCGCCCTCGACCAGGGCGACCACGGCGGTCGCCGCGTCGACGTTCAGCCGCATGCCACGGTCATCCATGTCCAACGTGCGGATCCGGATGTGGTCGTCGCCGTCGACGTGATGCCGGACCTGTTGGGCCTCGGTCTGGGCCAGCAGGATGCGTACGGCGACGCCCGCCTCGCCGCACCGCTTGATCGCCCGGAGGGCGCCGGTGCTCGCAAGGATCGAGGCGGCCGACGGATGCGCGTAGGCCAGGTCGATGGAGAGGCCGGCGCCGTCGATGAGCGCGATGACGTGGGAGTGGATGGTCTGCCGGGAGCGGAGGATGTCGAAACGGGGCTGGGACATCGCAGGCGTCCGGGTCCGCTCCAGCTCGCGAATCGCTGGCGGAAGCTCGCGGGCTGCCGCTTGGATGGTGTGCAGCTTTTCTTCCGCGCGGCGGTGCAGCCGGGTGAAGACCTTGTCCGGGTCGACGCTCTCGTAGATCCTTGGCCGCCCGACGCCCGTCCGGACGAACCCTTCGGCGCCGAGTGATTTCAACGCCCGGTACGTCCGGGCGCGGGAGAGGCCGGTCGCGTCGGCGACCGCGGATGCCTTGCTTGGGCCCAAGACGCGCAGATACGCCCAGACGCGCGCCTCGTCGTCGGGCATCGACAACTGCGCCAGCTCGTTGGCGACGTCCTCTACGTTCATGCGTGGACGCCATTCCCTCGCCGCGTTGTCCGGGCGTGTTCGGAGGTCTGTTGCCGCGCGGCCGGTCCGGGCCTTCGCAATGCTGGTGTCGTTGCGGCGGGCGCGGGTCGATGTCGCGCCGCCAGGAAGTCTCCCTCCAAAGCCATTCCTGTGAAAAGGCGGAAATCCTCATGGGGTACTAATCACATCGTTCGTCCAGGATAAACAACAGTCTGGAAACCGCGCGGGGACGACGTTATGCGTCGGCGACGATGCGGACGACGTCGCCGTCGGCCAACTCGTGGTCGGCGCCGATCACGCGTCGGGTGCGCGCGTCCACGGCCCGGATGAAGTTCTCCCCCAGGTCCGTGTGCACCTTGTACGCCAGGTCCGTGGCGGTGCTGCCCTTGGGGACCAGGAAGGCGTCGGGCAGCACGCGTCCCTGTTTGTCCGTCAGGTGCGTCTCGTCCTCGACGGGGTAGACGACGATGAGGTCCAACAGTTCGTACGCGGTGCGTTCAAGTGCCTGCAGGATGCCGGTCGAGCCGTGGGCGGCCAGCACCTTCGTCCGGATCAGCTCCAACGCCTCCGTCTGCTTCTCGTTGAGTTTGCCTTCCTCGTTTAGGGAGAACTCGGCGCCGCCCGGCGCATACGCGACGAGGCCGGCCTTGGCGGCGCCGCGGAGCGCCACTTCGGAGTCGGCGCTGGTCGCCTGGTACGGCGTCGGGTCGACCCGGCCGCCCAGCTCTTGGACCCGGGCCGCGTCGACCTTGTCGGCCTTGTTGAGCGCCACCAGCATCGGTTTGCTCTGGCGGCGTATCGCCTGCGCGAACGCGAACCGGCCTTCGTCGCCCCATTTGTCGGGGCCCTTCGGGTCGAGTCTCGCATGGCGGATCGCAATCGTGATGTCGGCTTCCCGCATTCCGAGGCCGCCCAGTTTGTCCTCGAGCACGCGTTCGAGTTTCTCGCCGGCGGAGGCGGCGCGCCGTACGAGGCGGTCCCAGCCGTCGGCCAGGATCCCGTCGATCCACCAGTCGATCTCGGATTCAAGGAATTCGACGTCGGAGACGGGGTCGTGGGTGCCGCTGTCGATGGGGTTGCCTTCCGGGTCGCTGGCGCCGGAGGCGTCGACGACGTGGATCAAGGCGTCGGCCTGACGCAGGTCGTCGAGGAACCGGTTGCCGAGCCCTTTGCCTTCGTGGGCGCCTGGCACGAGGCCGGCGACGTCCACGAGTTCGATCGGCACGAACCGGGTCCCGTCGTGGCATTCGCCGTGCGCGGGCGTGCAGTCGACGTCGAGGTCGGCATGCGGACATTTTGTGCGCACGTACGCGACGCCGACGTTGGGGTCGATCGTGGTGAACGGGTAGTCGGCGGCGGCCACGTCCTTGAGTGTGGCCGCCTTGAAGAAGGTGGATTTTCCGACGTTGGGTTTGCCGACGAGTCCGATCTTCACGCCGGGGCAAGCCGGTGCCCCGTCCTTAAGGGTTGGCGGACGTCATGCCGCGGCGTCGGGTTCGAGGCCGGCCGCGGCGTCGGAGGCGTCCTCGCCGGCCTGCCAACACGTCTGGAAGGAGCGCCGTTGGAGTTCGACGAAGGCCTCCGCGTTCGTGACGAACGCCACGGGCGCGTCCGCGTTGGGGCGCGCCGACGCGTCCTCGATGAGCGTCACCAGCACCTCCGTTCCGTCCGAGAGTGCGAACAGGCAGGCGGGGAGGTCCGCAATCCGCCGCAGTTCGATGCTGGCGCCGGCCTCGGCCAAGAGCCGGCGGTTCGCCTCGCCCGTCTCGGCTGGGCTCACGACGAGGCGTACCGCCACGCCACGCGAGATCGCCTCAATGACGGCCTTCCAGGCGCCGTCCGTGTCTAGGACGTGCAGCCCGGCCGGGTGGGAGACGATGAGTTCCAACGTCTGGTCCGCTTGTTCCACGATCCGGCGCAGGGAACCGAGGACGGCCGGGCGTTTTCGCACCAGGTCGAACCGGGGTTCGCCGGCGGGTCGGTGCGCCGGCTGGGCCAGGGTCTTCAGGACGTCCAGCAGGTCGCCTTCGGCGTGCCGGATCTCCTCGATCTCCTGGCGCCGCTGGCCTTGCAGATACTCGAACAACCGCTCGGGGTCCGCCGCTTCGTAGAGCCGTGGCCGTCCCGTCGTCGCCGTTACCAACCCTTGCCGCCGCAGACGGTCGAGCGCTTCGTACGTCTTCGGCCGGGACATCTTGGCCGCCTCGGCGACGCGCGACGCCTTCTGCCGCCCGAGCCGCAGGAGCGTCAGGTAGGCCCGGACCTCGTCCTCGGGAAGTCCCAATCCGACCAGCCGCTCCTCGATGTCTTCGTACGCGCCCATAGGTACCGTCGTGCCAACGTCGTTTCCATGTCCGGCTGGGCGCATTAAGGCTGTGGGACAAGCTGGCCTTGGGACAAAAGTCGTGCTAACCGTTGACCTGCAGATGCTTCTGGTCGTCG
>CAZXJU010000127.1:0-2802 GCA_964641035.1 uncultured Halobacteriales archaeon
TGACGAGGCTGTGGGCGCTGACGGTGGAGCCGTCGGCGATCGTGACGCCGGCCAGGATCGTGCAGTTGGCGCCGATCGTCACGTCCCGCCCGATGGTGACCGGTGCGATCGCGTAGTCGTCGACCGCGTAATCGTGGCATAGGATGACGGTGCCGTAGCCGATGATGGTGTTGTCGCCGATCGCGATCTTGCCGGGGAACAGGACGTCCGGTTGCGCGTCCAGTCCGAAGGCGACGCGCTTGCCGACCGTCATGCCCGTCAGCCGCAGGAAGAAGCGCCGCATGGCGTACCACGGGGCCTTCTTGGCCAAGGCGATCCAGAACCAGTTCCACGCCACGCGCCACCGGCTGACCTCCTTGAAGACGTAGAGGAGGCTGTTGTGTTCGCCTCGTGACGGGCGACGGTCCAGCCTGCGGCCGGGCATTATCGGGCCATCCCGGCGCAGCTTTTTATCCTGCCCGGTCCTGGAACACGCCGTGGGACGCCGACGCGACAAGCACCAGGAACGGACGATCGCCTCCGACCGCATCGAGCGGCTGCTCGAGATGGCGCACGAAGAGCGGCATCGTCCCGACCGGTCGAAACGGTACGTCCAGTTGGCCCGCAAGATCGGCATGCGCTACCAGGTGTCCATCCCGGGCCGGTGGCGGCGCCGGATCTGCCGGTCGTGCCACATCCTTCTGACCCCGGGCCGGGACGCCCGCGTGCGCGTGCGCCGCGGCACGCTGCGCGTCACGTGCGCCCGCTGCGGCCGCACGAACCGGTACGGCACGATCCGGGGCGCCCAGGAGGCCGTCGCGTGAGCGATCACGAGCCCGACGTCAGCATCCACGTCGGCAAAGACGGCATCACGGAGGGCGTCGTGGCGGAGCTGAAGGACCAGGTCAAGAAGCGCGGACGCGTCAAAGTACGGATGCACCGGACGGCGGAAGAGGCCGCCGAACGGCACGAATCCTTTGCCCGGTTGGGTGAGTTGGCCGCGGTCAAGTTGGACAAGGTGGTCGGGTACGTGGCCGTGTACTCCAAGGCGTAGACCCGAAAACAGCCCCAAATCCTTTTATAACGGACCCTTCTAAGGCGGCCCGCTCGACGGTTCTGATGCCTCGATGACCACCGTGAACGACGTACCTGCAAACGCCCTGATCGGGAAACTCTCCGAGCAACTGGCAAAGGAAGACAAGACCAAGCCGCCGGAATGGGTCCCGTTCGTGCGTACCGGGGTACACACGGAGAAATCGCCAGACGACCCAGACTGGTGGCACACCCGCCAGGCCAGCATCCTACGCAAGGTCTACCTGAAAGGGCCGATCGGCGTGGAACGCCTGGCCGCCGAGTACGGCGGCGCACGCGCCCGCGGCAGCCGCCCGGAGAAGGCCCGCGGTGGAAGCCGCAGCATCCTCCGGCACGCGCTGCAGCAACTGGAGGCAATCGGGCTCATCCAGAACATCAAGGGACGCGGCCGCGTCGTCACACCTAAGGGCCGCTCCGTGTGCGACAACGTCGCCCACGACGTGGCCAAGGACCTGGAGAAGACGATCCCGGAGCTAGCGAAGTACTGAGGTCCCGCCATCATGCCAGACGACGAAGAGCTCGAAGACCTGCGCCGTCGTCGGCTCGAAGAGCTGCGGCGGCAACAGTCCGAGTCGTCCGGGGGCGACCCACAACAGGCCGCAGCGGAAGCCCAACGCGCCGACCAGGAACGCGCGCTGCGCGAACACCTGATGCGGCAACTGCTCGCGCCGGAGGCGCGGGAACGCCTGGAACGGCTGCGCCTGGCGCGGCCAGACCAAGCGAAGCAACTGGAGAACCAACTCATCTCGTTGGCGCAATCCGGCCGTCTCAACGAGCAGCTGACGGACGCGCAACTGCGCGACCTGCTGGCACGGATCACCGACGACAAACGCGACATCTCAATCCGGAGGAAATAACATGGCCACGAAGAAACCGGGCGCCCGCAAACGCCGCCTGCTGCGCGCCGGCAAGTCGAACCGCCGCGTGCCCGCCTGGGTCATGATCAAGACGAACCGGCGGTTCACGCAGCACCCGAAGCAGCGCAGCTGGCGCCGCAACAAGCTGAAGAAGTGAGGTCGCCCCATGGACGAGACGCTCGAACGCATCTACACGATTCCGTTGCGGAAGGTCAAATGGAGCAGCCGCAACGGCCAGGCCGACCGCGCGATCCGCGCGATTCGACAGTACCTCATCAAACACATGAAGGCGGACGAGGTGTGGATCGACGCCGCCGTCAACCACCAGATCTGGTCCCGCGGCAAATTCAAGGTCCCTTCCAAGGTCCGGATCCGGGCACGCCTTTTCGACGACGGCGTGTGCGAAGTGAGCCTGCCGGAGGAGGAAACGACGGCCGGCGAATCGATGCGCGAACAGATGGCCGAGGCCCGGGAACGGAAGCTCGAGGAGGTCCACAAGGGCGAGCTCGAGGCCGAGGAACGCGCCGCCGCCGAAGGCGCCGCGACGCCCAGCGGGCTCACCACACCCACCGAGGCCGAAGAGGACGAAGCCGAACCCTCCAAGGACGACGAAACCAAGGCCGAGGACGAAGAACCGGAAGCCGACGACGAGGCGCCCGAGAAGCCGCCGGAACCGAAGAAGGAAGAGAAGCCGGCCCAAAAAGAGAAGCCCAAGAAGGAGGCCCCGGCCGAGAAAGACAAGCCGAAGGCAAAGGCGCCGGCCGGCGCAGACGCCGACGAAGCGGAAGAGCCCAAGGAGTCCCCCGCGGACGATGAGTCCGACGACGCCGAGGCGAAGGACTGACCTCCCCCACAAGGCGGAGGCCCCACCATG
>CAZXJU010000127.1:2902-6165 GCA_964641035.1 uncultured Halobacteriales archaeon
CGACGACGCCGAGGCGAAGGACTGACCTCCCCCACAAGGCGGAGGCCCCACCATGCTGAAGCGTCTAACACTCGGCGGCAACCCCAACCTCGGGGTCTACGTGGCCGCCACCGAAGAGTACGCGTTCGTTCCACCGCAGACCACCGACAAGGAGGTCGACCAGTTCGCGGAGACGCTGGAAGTCGACGTCGTCCGGATGGGCGTCGGCGGCACACGGCTGGTCGGCTCGCTCCTGGTGGCCAACCGGCACGGCGTGGCCGTCAGCGGGATCCTCACCGACCGGGAAGCCAAACGATTGCAGACGACGGGGCTCAACGTGGTCGGCATCGACCACCCGTTGAACGCGGCCGGGAACATGCTCTTGGTCAACGACAAGGGCGGCCTCGTCGGCGCCGAGTACCCCAAGGAGCTCGTGAAACGGCTTGAGGACGTCCTCGATGTGGAAATCCTGCAAGGCACGTTGGCGGACCTCGTGACCGTCGGGATGGCCGCCGAAGCCACCGACCGCGGGGTCCTCGTGCACCCCAAGGCGTCCGCCGAGGAGCAGGCGACCGTCCGGGAGGCGCTGCACGCGGACGTGATGCCCGGCACGATCAACCACGGTACCGCCCTCATCGGGGCGGGGATCGTGGCGAACTCGAAGGGCGCCGCGATCGGCTCGCAGACCACCGGCATCGAGATCGGGCGCATCGACGAGGCGCTCGGGTTCCTCGATGCACCGAAGGCCGTGTGACCGGGCCGACCACCGAACCGTTTAAATCCGGCCCTGAGTACCTTCGGCCCGACATCCTATGGGCAAAGTGTACCGCGTCGAAGGCACCTTCAAGATGGGTCACCGCTGGCAACCGTTCGCCAAAGAGTTCGCGATCGCGTCCGAGGACGACGCGCGCGAGAAATGCTACAGCGTCTTCGGATCCAAGCATGGCGTACCCCGGCGGCTGATGAAGATCGACAACGTCGTCGAGGTCCCCGTGGACGACGTGGTCGACCCGATCGTCCGCCACCAGGCTGAGGAAGCCTAAGATGGCGGACGAGGACGACGGCGGCGTCGACTTCGAAGAGGCCGTCGCCCGCCTGGACGCCTACCGGCGACAGATCGAGTTGGGCAGCCGGAACCTCGAACTGCTGCAATCGCTCTACTCGGATGCGAACCGCGCCCGGCGCACCCTCGAAGGCTGGAAGGACGAAGAGGACGGCGCCGAGGCCATGGTGCCATTGGGCGCCAACACGTACGTCCGCGCGTGGGTCAACCAGACGGACAAGGCGCTTCTGGGCGTCGGGCGCGGCTACAGCGCCGAACGGCCCACCGCCGAGGCGATCGCGTGGCTCGAGAAGCGTGAGAAGGAGCTGAGCGCAGAGGCCGAGCGGACCAACGACCGGCTATTCGAACTGCGCCAAGAGGCGGCCCAACTGCAGGAAGTCCTGGAGCAGGCAGCCGCCCAGCAACGCGGCGGCAACTGACCCGCCACCGCCCCCTTAAGGGCCGTTGCCGGAAACATTATGAACCAGAGCGGCCGGAATGGCGGTTGATGACGTCGCTTCGCGCGCTCTTGGTCACAATCGCATTGGCTGCTGCCGGCCTGGCCGGCTGCGTCTCCGAACCGACGGGGTCCGGCGACGACGATCCGGCCCCGGCCCCAGGATTCTCCTTCGACTACGAAGCCGCCAAGTGGCCCACGGGCGCCGGCGCCGTCGGCTTCGTCGAAAGCTACGTGATGACGCACCCGTACCGCGTCAGCACCGACGCGACGCAGTCCTTCCTCGACGCGGCCCGCGCCGACCTCGCCGCGTTGCTCCAAGAGGACGGGCTCATGGTCGTCGAGCATGATTACGGCTCCGGCGTGAACATCCTCGGAATCAAGAACGGCACCGTCGACGCCGACCAGTGGATTGTCCTCTCGGCCCACTACGACACGACGGAGACCACCGTCTACGGCGCCTGGGACGACGGTGCGGGCGTCGCCGCGCTCATCGAGCTGGCCGACGCGACCCAGGAATGGGAGTTCCCGTACACCGTCGTCTTCGCGTTCTTCGACGAAGAGGAACAAGGCCTGGTCGGCTCGCAGAACTTCGTGAAGGACTACTTGGCCGACTCCTCCATCGACCTGGTGGCCAACGTGAACCTGGACCCGCCAGGGCTCAACTGGCCGTGCGGCGACGCGCTCGGTTCCTTCCCGGTGAAAATCATCCACAACATGATCAAGGTCGAGGCCGGCCAACTGCCCCGCTACGCGTGGCTCCATGCGGCCCTAGAACACGGCCTCAATGCGACGGAGGTCCCGATGGTGGTCCGCGACTACTCACCCGGGATCCCGATCGCGACGGCCGCCGGCGTGGGCCTGCGTGGCACCAGCGACCACGCGAACTTCGACCGCGCGGACATCGCCAATGTCTTCCTCGGCGGCACCCCGACCACGCGCGTGGGGACCGACGAGGCGGGCGCCGCCGTGCTGACGTACGCGCTGCACACGCCGATCGACACGCTCGAACAGATGGAGGCCCGGTGCACCGGCGGCGAAGGCGACCTGGCCGCCGGGTTCCACACCACGGTCACGGTGCTGGGACACACGTTGGTCTGGATGGCCCAGAACCCGCCACCGGCCGCCTAGGCACGCTTACGACGATTCGGCGCGGACCTGCTTCGGTTTGTTGCCGTCGTCCGGGCGGACCCAGTCGTAGCCGGCCTTGCGCCAACCGCGGAGGCCACCGTCGAACTCGCGCACGTCCTCGTACCCGAGCGATGCGAGCCGGTCCGCGACCTTGCCGCTGGCCGGGCAATCCTCGTCCGAACAATACGTGACGACCGTCGTCGCCTTGTCCGGGATCAACTCGGACGCCTTTTCTTCGAACGACTCGTCGTCCGGCGTCAGGTTCACCGCCGACGGGAGGTGGCGCAGATCGAAACTGTCGGCCGGCAACGCGTCGATGATGACCGCCTCAGCGCTGCGGATGAGCTTCTTCGTCTCTTCTACGCCGATATGTTGGACCATAAGGAGATTCACTCCAACCATTGATTATGCGGGCAGGGACATGAAAACGGTTGGGTTACGCAACCGTCATGCGGTAACGTGGCGCGTGGCCCCTCGCAGGCCGAAGACCTAATCAGGCCGGGTGGGGTTCAAGAAGGCCGGAGGGAACGGCATGGACACGGCGCCCAGACACTACATCGCAGGCGTATGCAACATCGGCCCGCCGGAGATACGCCTGCGCAAGACGTGGGGATGGGCGATGGTCGTCGTCACCGTGGCCGCCGTCGCCGTCCT
>CAZXJU010000128.1:0-6142 GCA_964641035.1 uncultured Halobacteriales archaeon
TCCTCCCTAAAGACGGCTGGCGGACACGTTATCTACTCGGGCCCGAGGGTGGTCCGCGCGACGGCATATTCCATGACGGCGACGGCGGCCAGCCGGGCCGTGTTCCCCGTCGGGTCCAACGGCGGCGCCACCTCGACGAATTCGACAAAGCGCGTCTCGGCCTCGGCGGCCAACCGGCGCACGGCCGCGAAGAGGTCGACCGGCAGCAGGCCCGACGGCGTCGGCGCCGAGACGCCGGGGGCGTGCGTCTGGTCCAACGCGTCCATGTCGATAGAGAGCACCAGGTGGTCGGTGCCGTCGCCGGCGGCCGCGACCGCTTCTTCCAACACGGCGTCCATGCCCGTCTGGTTGACCTTCTCCATGTCGAAGATCCGGATTCCGCGATCCGACGCCCACTGGCGGTAGTGCCGGCTGTTGGCGAACTGCCGATGACCGATCTGCGCCACGTTCTCCGGGCGCACGCGGTCGCCGTAGTCCTCGAGGATCCGTCGGAACGGCGTCCCGCTGTTGACGGCCGGCTCCGAGGCGCGGACATCGAGGTGGGCGTCCAGGTCGACGATGCCGACGTGGCCGTCGACGACGTCGAGCAGGCCGGCGACCGTGGCGTACGTGATCGAGTTGTCGCCACCCAGCACGATGGGATGGGTCCCGGCCTCGTGAAGGCGGGCGAGCACGCTCTGGACGCGTTCGTGCGTGGGGCCCACGTCGGCGGCGACCTCGACGTCGCCCACGTCGCCGATGCGTGCGCCGTGGACCTCCGTGTCCGACTCCCAAAGGTAGCTGGAGGAATAACGAAACGCCTCGCGGATGCCAGCCGGCCCCTGCGCCGCGCCTTTGCGTCCCGTGACCGCGCCGTCGAACGGGACGCCGACCAGCGCGATCTCCGGCGGTTCGTCATCCTGCCACGGTGCGAACACGTCGAGCGCGCGCGGGTCCCGTTCGTCGAAACGGCGGTCGGCAAGCGGCGGCGTGGCCGGGTTCAGGTGGGGGATCTTCATCGGACCGGTCGCTTAATGCGGGGGTTGCTTCATCAAGTCCACGCATGGCAACGGGTCGCGTGCTGTACGAGACGACGGGACGGCTAGTCACCCCGACGGCCGCCGACGGGCCCGCGCGCGGCGAGACGCTCGGCCGTCTTCGCACGGTCCGCGACGCCGGCCTCCTCGTTGAGGACGGCCGGGTCGCCGCGGTCGGCAAGGCGGCGAAACTGCGCGCGGAACACCGCGACGCGGACCGCGTGGACCTGGGCGACGCGCTCGTCATCCCCGGCTTCGTCGACGCGCACAACCACCTGCCGTTTCTGGGAGACCGCGCCTTCGAGCTGGACCTGAAGCGCTCGGGCGCCTCCTACCTCGACATCCTCGGAAAGGGCGGAGGCATCCACCGCACCGTACGCGCCACCCGCAGCGGGTCGAAGAAGGATGTGGTCGACGCGTGCCTCGACCGCCTCGACCTCATGCTCGCCTCCGGCACCACGACGGCGGAGGCCAAGAGCGGGTACGGGCTGCGGTGGAAGGACGAGGAGAAACAGCTTCTCGCCGTCCGAGACGCGGACGCCCGGCACGCAGTGCGGCTCGTGCCGACGTTCCTCGGCGCCCACGTGGTCCCCAAGGCCGCCGACCCGGAGGCGTACGTCGAAGCCGTGGTCGACGAGATGATCCCGGCCGTCGCCCGCAAGAGTCTGGCGCGGTTCTGCGACGTCTTCTACGAGAAGAAGGCGTTCAACCGGGCGGAGACACGGCGCGTCCTGGCCACGGCCCGAGACCACGGGCTGGCGACAAAACTGCACGCCGACGAGTTCTCCGACCGGCGCGGCGCGGCGCTCGGCGCGGAACTCGGCTGCACGAGCGTCGACCACCTCATGCACGTGAGCCAAGACGGAATCGCCCGGCTCGCCGACTCGGAAACCGTCGCGGTCCTCCTGCCGCTCGTGCACCGGGCGACGTTCGAGGAACGCCGCGCGCCGGCCCGGGCCCTCGTCGAGGCCGGGGCGGCCGTCGCGCTGGGCACCGATTTCAACCCCAACTGCCACAACCCTTCGATGCTCGACGCGTTCCGCGCCGCCGTATACGATTTGCGGCTTACGCCCGCCGAGGCGTTGACCGCCGCCACGAAGAACGCTGCGTACGCCCTCGATGAGGGCGATGAAGCCGGCCTGCTCGCGCCGGGTCGCCGGGCGGACTTCCTGGTCGTCGACGCCGCTGACCCGACGGATCTCGCCTACCGGCAAGGGACCAACCCGATCCGCGAGGTGTTCGTCGGCGGGGCGCGAGCCCTGGCTACTGGTCGGGGCCCGCGGCGTTGAGCGCCAGCTCGGCGATGTCGCTGGCGTACTGGTGGACCCGCTCGAGACTCTCCAGGAGCAGGCTGAGGCCGACCACGCTGTCCGGTTCGCGGCGCGCGATGGTCCGCAGCAGGTCGGCTTTGCGGCCCGCCAGCTGGTTCGACGTCTGGATCACGGCGTCGGCGGCCGTGTGGTCGCTGCCGGTGAACGATTCGAAGGCGCGTTCGAAGAGGCTCGTCGCTTCCCGGCCGAACGCGACCAGCTGCTTCCGGGTGGAGGGACCGATCGTCGTGTCGCGCACGCGCAGGAGGTTCTCCGCCACGCGGTCCGCGTGGTCGGCGCACCGTTCCAGGATTCGTGAACAGAGCAGGAGCCGCAACCCGTCGTACGGGCGCGTCGCATCCCCGGCCGACCCTTCGCGCAACGTCTTGGCGAACCGTTTGGCGCCAAGCCGGTAGAGGCGGTCGACGTCGTCGTCGCGCGCCCGGACGTCCTGCGCAAGCGGCGCGTCGTCGGCTTCCAGCGCGTCCACGGCGTCGCGCACCATCGACCGTGCGATCAGGTAGATCCGCGTCAACACGTTCGACGGGGTCACCTCTCGCGGGTCCACCAGGTCCTTCAGCAGCACGCGCCGCGCGGTCTCCTCGAGGATCTCCGGCCCGGCACAGATCCGGGTGAACCGGCGGATGGATTCGCGTTGCGCCTTCGTGAACCGGCCGGGCGTGCTGACCTCGATGACGTCGTTGCCGGCCAGGTACGCCCCGATGAGACGCCGGAGCAGCGCCTCGCCGCTCAACTGTTCGGCGTCCAACGTCGCCTTCTGTGGCTCTCGCCGGTGCCTGCGCGCCGGCTCCACGCGCAGGCTGCCGTCGGCCGCCGGCGCCAACGCCAGTGTGTCTCCGGCCGCCAGGCCGTTGGCCTTGGCCCACGACTTGGGCAGACTCACGATGAACGTCGATCCACCGGTCACCTGCACGCGCCGTACATGGATGTCGTCGGCCGGCTTCTCTTGTTCCGCCACGGACCCGCCAGCCCTATTGATTCTATAGATTTTACCGCCAGAATCTATATCCGGTGTCTCCAGCGTCCCCGTGCCCAGGAGCATCGAACAACGATGGGATTCAAGGAATGGATCATCCCCCAGGACCGCGTCTTCTACGACCTGTTGGAACGCGACATCGAACACGCCCTGACCGTCGTCGACTTCTTCGAGACGATGGTCAAGGAATGGGTCGAACTGGAGCCTCGGCGCCAGCGGCTGAAAGAGCTCGAACACGCCGCCGACGAGATCAGCCACGAGATCTACCACCGGCTGGGCCGCACGTTCATCACGCCGTTGGACCGCGAGGACATCACCACGCTGACACGATTGATCGACGACATCGTCGACTTCGTGCACGCCGCCGGCAACCGAATCGCCCTCTTCGAGTTGGAGCAACCCCGGGAACCCATCTACAAGTTCGTCGAGATCCTCAAGGCCCAGGTCCAACAACTGGTACCCGCCGTCAAGCTCCTGCGTCGCACCCGCGAACGCCAGGGGATCAAACAACACACCATCGAAGTCCACCGGTTGGAGAACGAGGCCGATCGGCTGTTGAACCGGTCGCTGGCCGAGCTGTTCAAAGGCGCCGACCCCGTCGAGATCCTGAAAATCAAGGACATCTACGAGAACCTGGAGAACGCCACCGACCGGTGCGAGGACGTCGCCGACATCCTCAACGACATCCTGCGCAAGCAGGGGTGAGCGCCGGATGATTGACTGGGCTGCGTTCACCTTCGGCGTCTGGGTCGCCGTGTTCCTGGCGCTGCTGTTCGACTTCTACAACGGCGTCAACGACGCGGCCAACTCGATCGCCACCGTCGTCGCCACGCGCGCGCTGCCGCCGGTGGCCGCAGTCGGCCTAGCCGCGTTCTTCAACTTCCTCGGCGCCTTCCTCGGCACCGCCGTCGCCAAGACCGTCGGCAGCGGCATCGTCTTCTCCGAATTCATCGACACGGCCCTCATCCTCGGCACCGTCATCGGCGGCATCGTCTGGACCGCCGTCGCCAGCTACTTCGGCATCCCGATCAGTGTCAGCCACGCGCTGCTGGGCGGTCTGGTCGGCGCCGGACTGGCCAAGGTCGGCCTCGCCGCCGTACAATGGCCGACCGTCATCGAGATCCTCGACACCTTCCAGATCATGTTCCTCGGCGCCGCCATCGGCGTCGTGATCACGCTGACACTCGGCATCCTGGCGCAGTCGCGGAAAATGACGCCCGCCGTCGCCGCCGGCGTCGTCTTCGGCAGCGCCGTCGCCCTCGTCTACACGATCATTGCCGGCAGCCTCGAGATCGGGAAGGTGTGGGGCACCGTCCTCTTCATCTTTTACGCCCCCATCGTCAGCTTCGTCGGCTCCTACCTGTTCGTCATCGGCCTCACCTGGGCCGTCCAGAAGCTGCCGCCGGCCAAGACCAACAAGTGGTTCCGATGGCTCCAGATCCTCTCCTCCAGCGCCTTCAGCCTCGGCCACGGCACCAACGACGCCCAGAAGACGATGGGCATCCTGGCCGCGCTCTTGTTCGCCAACGGCGCCATCGCCTCCTTCACCATCGAATGGGAGATCATCGTCGCCGCCGCCACCGCCATCGCCCTGGGCACCTTCATCGGAGGCCACAAGGTCGTGCGCACCATGGGCCACCGCCTCACCCACCTCGACCCGTACCAAGGCTTCGCCGCGGAGACCGCCGGTGCCCTCAATCTGTTCTTCCTGGCCGACAACGGGGTGCCCGCCTCGACCACCCACACGATCGGCGGCGCCATCATGGGCGTCGGCGCCAGCAAAAGCGTCTACGCCGTCTCGTGGGGGTTGGCACGCAACATCATGATCGCGTGGCTGGTCACGATCCCGGTGGCCGCCGTCGTCGCAGGCGGCGCCTACTACCTGGTCGCCACCGTCTTCTAGTCGGCGCGCGTCGGCCGCCGGGCAGCGCGGGTGACCTAGGCCGGACCGAAGCCCACGACGGGCCTCGGAGTCGTAGAGGGCGAGGAGGCTTCGCCATCGCCGAGCTGGCCGAAGTCGTTGCGGCCCCAGCATTGTGCGCTGCCGTCCGCGGTCCACGCGCACGAGTGCCCGGACCCTGCGGTCATCCCGGCGACGCCGGTGAGGCCTCCGACCGCCACGGGCGTCGAGCCGTCGAATGTCGTGCCGTCGCCGAGCTGGCCATCCGCGTTCCAGCCCCAACATTTTGCGGTGCCGTCTGTGAGCCACGCGCACGCGTGCGAGCCGCCTGCGGTCATGCCGGCGACGTCGGAGAGGCCTTGGACATCCAGGGGCATCGAGCGACTCGTCCTAGTACCGTCGCCGAGCTGGCCACCGGAGTTGCTGCCCCAGCATTTTGCGGTGCCGTCCGTGAGCCACGCGCACGTGAAGAAGCCGGCTGCCGTCATGCCGGCAACGTCGGCCAGGCCCAGGACCGCCCGGGGCGTCGAGCGATCGTTTTCTGGGCCGTCTGTGCCGTCGCCGACCTGGCCGAACCAGTTGTTGCCCCAGCATGCTGCGGTGCTGTCCGTGAGCCATGCGCATGTGTGGAAGCCGCCTGCGGCCATGCCGGTCACCGAGCGAACCTCGACGCCGAGCCCGACCTGGACGTCGAGGACCCCGATGCTGGACGTCCGGACCGTCACGGGCGTCGAGCGGTCGGTTGTGGTGCCGTCGCCGAGCTGGCCGTACGTGTTCATGCCCCAGCATTTTGCGGTGCCGTCCGTGATCCACGCGCACGTGTGCCGGGAGCCTGCGGTCATGCCAGCGACGTCGGTGAGACCTAGGACGGCCACGGGTGTCGAGCGGTCGGTCGTCGTGCCGTCGCCCAGCTGGCCGT
>CAZXJU010000129.1:0-6110 GCA_964641035.1 uncultured Halobacteriales archaeon
ACGATGACGGCGGCGACGACCCACCAGAAGACGCCGGCGGCGAACACGACGCCGTATTCGAGGTTCGAGGCCGCGGCCTGCACCTCCGGGCTCCGCAAGGTCAGGTAGCCGCCCACGACGATGAGCGCCAGGCTCACGAACGACCCCATCAGGCTTGTCTTGCCTGCGCGTGCCTCCTGCGCGAGGCCGGCGAAGAACCGTTCGATCGACTCCTCCCAGCCGAAGACCTGGATGAGGATCATGAAGCCGGCCAACGCCAGCGCGAAACTGATGAAGATGCCCCACTGGTTGAGCAGCACGCTGACGGCGGCCGCGAACAAGAGGAACGCCAGCGGCAGGAAGAACCGTCGCTGCATCTTCTCATCGTGCATCAACCGCACCATGAGGTAGAGGAAGCCCTCGATGTTCTTCGCCTGCTTGATGACGACGCGCCGCATCCCCGCGATCGGCGCCCGGGACGACAGGATCGGCAGCAGGTGCTCGTCCTCCGCGCCGTCGCTTACCAGGATCACCTCGACGTCCCCGAGACGGTCGAGGACCTCCTCGAACTGCTTGGCCACGATGGAATCGCTCTTGGCGCCGACCCGGATGTTGCCGGTGACGCAGGCGACTTCGACGTCGGTCGCGTTGAAGTCGGCCGGGTTCTCACGGATCTTGTCGTATTCCGAGATCGCGGCGAACATCGCGTTCGCGTCGGACTCCTCCGGGTCGGCGATCGCCAGGCTCTTGGCGGCCTCCAGCACGGCGTCACGCCCGACCAAGGGGCCTTCCAAGTGCGTCTTGCGGCCCAGGTCGTCGTCCCGGTCGACCGCGAGAACTAGGAGCTTCATCGACTGGGAAAAGTAGGAATGGGAGCGTAGATGAGGTTGTCGCTCGGCCCGGTCAGAGAAGACCGGCCTTCTGCAGCGTCATCAGGTCCTCGGTCGAGAGCTTCTCGCCCTGCTTGAACCGCTCGAAGATCTCGTCGGCGCGCTCCTGACTGACGGCCTCCTTCTCCCGGCGGATTCCGCCGCGTCGACTCGTGACGCCCAACTCGTCCTCCATCTCGTGGATCTTCTCCACGACGGACATGTACTCCTTGTGGACCTTGTCCGCCTCGAGCTTGGCGACGACGAACTTCTCCTGCATCGTGTCCGCCCGCTTGCGGACGTCGTCGCTCTTCTCAAACAGCTTCACCATCGCCTCGTGCTCGGCCTGGGCGCTCTGCGCAAGCTCCCCGACCTTCTCGTGTTGGCGTTCCGCCTTGTCACGCGCCTTCTGCGCCGCCTGGAAACCCTCTTTCAGCTCCGGGTCCGACTCCAGCTGCTTCTCCTTGCGCTTGATCTCGTTCTGGAGGAACTGCATCCGCTCGATCAGCGCCTTCTCCTTGTCCGGCTTGAACACCTTCGTCTGGTGGTCGAACTCGAGCCGGTTCAACTCCTGCTTCATCCCGCCGATGCTCTTGCCGGATTTCGGGAGCTTCTGGCGCTTCAGGTCCTCGAACGCCTTCTGGAACTGGTCCGATTCCCGGTTCAACTCGTCGCGCAGTTTCTTCGCCCGTTGGACCTGCTCGTTCAGTTCGTCACGGCGCTTCTTATGCTCGTTCGCCTCGTTGACGAGTCCACGGACCTCCGCGTTCAGCTGGTCCCGCTTCTCCGCGTGCGCCCGCGACTGGTCGTTCAGCTTGTCGCGACGGGCCCGCAGCTGGTTTGCTTCCTTCTGGAAGGCATCCAGGCGGCGT
The DNA here is from genome assembly GCA_964641035.1 of uncultured Halobacteriales archaeon. Taxonomy (GTDB): domain Archaea; phylum Thermoplasmatota; class E2; order JACPAO01; family JACPAO01; genus CAZXJU01. Next base: position 1,721 of record CAZXJU010000129.1, read on the forward strand.
TCCAGCTGCTTTTCATTCTCAACGGTCGCGGTCACGAAAACTCGTACCTATAGCTTCCATGACCCCTGCCGATATTAAAACGTTATCGCTGTTTCTCGTGGAGTCATGCCGGAGGCTGGCAAGGTCATTGCGGCGGGATGGCCGAATACTCCCCGTCGCAATCGTCCCAGTAGCACAGGCCGATGTAGAGCGTGAACCGTTGCTGGACGGCCGGGTAGGGGGAAAGCCAGTCCGCGCCGATGCCGACCTGGTACAGGTTCGTATCCTCCAATGGCAGGTCGTCCAATCGCAGCACGATCGGGCTCTCGCCGCCCTGGAATTCCCAGTAATGCTCGGCGTCCGAGCAGTACGCTTGCGACGTGGTCGTGTTCTGGACGTCGCACACGTCGATCTCGAGCGCCTGTCCGGTGACCTCCGTCGTCGGCGTCCACACCAGCTCGATGACGGCCTCCTTCCAATCCGCCTGCGTCTCGTCGATCTCCAAGAAGAAGAGGGACACGTCGTCGCCGGTGGCGCCGTCGCACACGTTGACGGGGTAATACGGGTTCGTGCTGCATTGGATGATCCCCTCGAACACCATGGGGACCACGTACGGTTCCTGTCCCACCTGGACGGCCGCCAAGGTGATGTCGACCTGGGAGACCTCGCCCAGGCGCACGTCGACGTTGCGGGCGGTGCTCTCGAAGCCGAGTTTCTGCACGATCAGCTTGTGGGCCCCGGCGCTCAGGTTGTTGAACGCGAAGGTGCCCGCGTCGTTCGTCATCGCCTCGAGGTCCGCGTCGATCAGCGCGACCTGGGCGCCGACGACCGGAAGGCCTTCCTCGTTGACGACCAGGCCGGAGATCGCGCCGGACTCTGCCGTCGCCGTCGGCTCCACGCTCGGGGTGACATTTCGTTCGATGTCGTCGCCGGCGCAACCGGCCAACGCGACGCCGACCATCAGCATCACGACCAGCGCGGCGCGGTGCGGCAGTCCCGTCTTCATGGTGCCATCTCCCAGGGTTCTTTCATGTAAACGTTGTGGAAGCCACCTGCATCGTCCGCCGCGCTCGCGACCAGTAGCAGAACCACCGCGGCCGCACCCGTCCGCATCAACGGAAAAAGCGCCGCCTCCCGGTTATAGCTTTTCCCGCCGTCCGGCGGCGCGTCGTCGGGTACCGAGCCCTTAAGATGCAACAGCGGCATGTGACCGGGATGGCGGCCGACACGCCGATGACGGCGTTCGAGGACGAGATGCTCACCGTCGAGGAGCATGACAGCACCGAAGAATACCTCGAAGCGCTCTACATGCTCGAACAATCCGGCGTCGAGCTGGCACCCATCAGCCAAGTGGCGGAGGCCCTCGGGATCAAGCCCCCGAGCGCCGTCCAGATGCTCAAGCGCATGGCCGACGACGGCCTCGTCGAATACGTCGACCGCCAAGGCGTCCGCCCGACCGACAAGGGCCGGCGCATCGGCCAACGGATGGTCCGCAACGGCCGCCTGATGGAGGTCTTCATGACGAAGACGCTGGACATGCCGCTTGACGTGAAGCTGGCGCACGCGGTCGAACACGACCTGACCGACGCGTTCGCCGACGCGTTGTGCACCCTCATGGAGCATCCGTCGGAATGCCCGCACGGCTACCCGATCCCGACCGGCTCCTGCTGCCCCGACCGGTCCTGAGCCGCCGGCCGGTCTACTTCCCTACGTCCTTCTTCACGAAGTCGGCGATGTCCGTGGGGAACCGGGCGACCTGGACGCCGGCGTCCTTGAACGCGTTCATCTTCGATTCCGCCGTCCCCATTCCGCGCGAGACGATGGCGCCGGCGTGCCCCATCCGCTTGCCTTCGGGGGCCGTGCGGCCCGCGATGTAGGCGTAGACGGGCTTGGAGACGTGGTCCTGGATGAACGCGGCGGCCTCCTCTTCGGCCGTGCCGCCAATCTCGCCGACCAGCACGATCCGCTCGGTGTCCTCATCCGCCTCGAACATCTTGAGCGCCTCGATGAAGTTCGTGCCGGGGATCGGGTCGCCGCCCAGGCCGATGCAGGTCGACTGCCCGATGCCGGCTTCGGAAAGCGCGTCGACGATCTCGTACGTGAGCGTCCCGCTGCGCGAGGCGATCGCGACGTCGCCCGGCCGGAAGATCATGCCGGGAAGGATCCCGACCTTCACCTTGTCGCCCGGGCTCGCGGCGCCCGGACAGTTCGGCCCGATGACCGTCGCGCCCTTGTACTTCGCGTAATGGACGAACTGCATCGCATCATGGAACGGGACGTGTTCGGTGATCACGATGACGGTCTTGAGGCCCGCGTCCAACGCCTCGAACACGGCGTCCTTGGTGAACGGCGCCGGCACCAGCACCAGGCTCGCGTTGGCGTCCGTGGCCCGGACCGCCTCGTCGACCGCGTCGAAGACCGGCACGCCATGGACCGTCTCGCCCTTCTTGCCGGGCGTGACGCCCGCCACGACGTTCGTGCCGAACTCCTTCATCGCCCCGATATGGAACTGGCCCTGGTGGCCGGTGGCGCCTTGGACGACTAGCCGCGTGTCCTTGGTGACGACGACCGCCATCAGGCCCCACCTCCCTGGGCCGCGGCGACCGTCTTCTTCTCCAGCGCCACCGTCTTCTCCGCGGCCTCCTCAAGCGTGTCGGCGGTCTCGAGTCCGGCGTCCTTCAGGATCTCCTTGGCCTCCTCCGCGTTCGTGCCCTTGATGCGGGTGACGATCGGAGCGAACTCGCCCTCCTCGTCCAACACCGCCTTGATGCCGCGGGCCACCGTATCGCACTTCGTGATCCCGCCGAACAGGTTGAGCAGGACGATGCTCGGTTCCGCCTTCTTCATCAACCGGAAGGCGCGCTGGACCTGTTCCGGGTTGTCGGTGCCGCCCAGGTCCAGGAAGACGCCGGCGTCACCCTCGAACTCGTTGAGGGCGTCCAGCGTCGCCATGGTGAGGCCGGCGCCGTTGGCGATCACGCCGATCCGTCCGCCGAGTTGTACGAAGGCGATGTTCTGTTCGCGCGCCTCCCGCTCGAGCTCCGTGAACTCCTCTTCCACCTCTTCGATCCCCGGGTGGCGGTAGAGCGCCCCCTCGTTGATGATCGCCTTGGCGTCGGCGGCCACCAAGTCCCCGTCACCGGTGATCGCCAGGGGGTTGATCTCCAACAGCTCGCAATCGTTGTCGACGAACGCGCGGTACAGGTCCTTCAGGAGCCCACGGAACTGCTTGCCTTGTTCCTTGGTCATGCCGAGCTTGCCGGCCAGGTCGCGCGCCACGTAGTCCGGCAGGCCGACCAGCGGGTTGACGACGCGCTTGTGGATCTTCTCGTCGGCCACGCTTTCGATCTCCACGCCGCCTTCGGCGGACGCCATCACGAGGATCTGCCGGCTGGACCGGTCGATCAACGCGCTCAGATACAGCTCCTGGGCGAAATCGAGCTTGGTCGCGACGAGGAGCTTGCGGACCGTGAGGCCCTTGATGTCCATGCCGAGGATCTCGCCGGCGACGCGGCGGCATTCGTCCCAGTCGTCGGCGAACTTGACGCCGCCGGCCTTGCCGCGGCCGCCGACGAGGACCTGCGCCTTCACCACGACCGGGAATTCCAGCTCGTCCTTGTGGTCTTCCAGTTCTTCCAATGAGGAGACGACGAGACCCGACGGGACGGGTACGCCCGCGTCCGCCATCAGTTGTCGGCCTTGGTATTCGTATAGCTTCACGAGGGCACCGGGGCCGGCCAAGAGGGGTGCGTCTTAAGAGGATTTCGTGGTGCGGGCCGCGGCGTGGCGTCAATTCCCAAACGTCGACCAATGGTAGGCGCCGAAGCCCGACAACTGCAACGCGATCAAGGCGCCGTAGATTGCCAGGCGCCACCGGTTGACCGGGCCGCCGTAGCGGGCGACGGCCGGCACGGACGCGGCGGCGACGAACCAGACGAACGGCTGCCATGGGAACCCAACGAGGTTCCACGTGAACACCCAGACGATGGGCCATATGACGAGGTACAGGCCCGCCAAAGACGCGCGGATGTCTAGGAGGTATTCGTTGAGGATTCCGTCCCAGACCATGTCCGACGGAATCGGCGACGGCGGGCAAACGCTTTCGTTGCCCTGGTTCGCGTGGCACTTGTGCGACTGGTAGTCCTCCTCCCACGCTGGCTGGGTGGCGAGGACGTATGTCGCGTACGGCACGACGAGGCTCACGACGACGTTGGCGAGGAACACGGCGAAGACGACGGCGACAAGGAGCTTCTCGCGGTCAAGGCCGCCGACGAACCGTTTGATTCGGTTCCAGCGGTCTTGCCCGCCCGCGTCCCCAGGTGCCGCCATGCGCCGTCGCCCCATCGTGGAAGGGCCTCCTCCCTAAAGACGGCTGGCGGACACGTTATCTACTCGGGCCCGAGGGTGGTCC
>CAZXJU010000130.1:0-6094 GCA_964641035.1 uncultured Halobacteriales archaeon
CAGACGGGCGCCCAGTCGGCGAGGATCGGCCGGCCGACCCTCCAAGGAACGCCGGCTGAGGACGCGGCCGTCGGGGCGGGCGACGCACGCGTCCAGGCGCAACGCCCCGTCGTCCTCGTGGGCGAAGGCGCCGACCGGAACGTTGCAGTCGCTGCCCAAGCCGACGGCCAGCGCACGTTCGGCTTCGGCCGCCGTCCGGGACGCGGGGTCTTCGATTCGCCGCAGCAGGGAAAGCGTCTCGTCGTCCTCCGCGCGCGCCTGGACGGCGAGAGCACCTTGGCCCGGGGCCGGAAGCATGACGTCGACGGGCAGCAGTTCCGCGATCCACTCGCTCTTTCCTAACCGGTTCAGACCGGCGGCCGCCAAGAGCAGGCCGGCAAGCCGCTCGTCTTTCATTTTGCGGAGCCGGGTGTCCACGTTGCCGCGGACCGGCACGACCACGGCGTCCGGGCGGACCGCCTGCAGGAACGCGCGTCGGCGAAGCGAACCGGTCCCGACGCGGAACCCGTCTTCCTGTTGCTCCAACCCCTGTCGATTCGCGGTTACCAACGCATCGCGTGGGTCTTCGCGGGCAGGGACGGCGCCGATGGCCAAGCCGGGCACGGGGTCGGACGGCAGGTCCTTCAGGCTGTGCACGGCGACGTCGATTCGCCGGTCGAGCAACGCCGTCTCGATTCGACGGGTAAACCGTGCCTTGTCCCCGCCCGGCGGCGGCCGGGATGGTGGCCCTTCGTCTCCTTCGGTGACGATGGACTCCACGGTCACATGGACGTCTGGGTCCGTCCGGGCGAGGCTTTCGACGACCGTGTCCGCCTGGGCGAGGGCGAGGCGGCTGCCGCGAGTCCCCAATCGGATTTCCCGAGGCGTCAACCGCTTGCCTCCTGGTCTTCCGCGTCGGCCGACGGCACCGCGACGAACAGATTCAGCAACTCGTGCGCGAGGTCAAGACGATTGGTCTCCAAGGAGCGACGCAAGGCGATCGTCGGGGTCATCAGGAGTTTTTGTCGCAACGACCGGGCGAAATCCTCCAGTACGGCCCGCTGGCGGTCGTCCAGTCCTGGTAGCCGACGCAGCGCCGCATGCAACTCGCGCCGGGCGATTCGTTCTCCCTGGCCTTGCAGGAGGCGAAGGAGGCGGCCGGCCGGCGAAGACGCCTCCGCCTGCTTGCGTTGGAAGGCGGCCACGGATTCCTCGACGAGCGCGATGGCGTCGCCGATGCCGTCGGCCTCCGGTTGGTGGCCGGGCACGCCGCGACGCAACACGGCCGCGAGGTCCCAGTATTCGAAACCGCGGGGGTTCGCCTCGCCGGCGACCGTGGGCGGCTGGCACACGTCGACGACCAGTCGGTTCGCGTCGGCCGAGCCGGCGTCCTCCCACCCCCCGCCGAAGATCCGGGTCGCTGCGACGGGGGCGGCCAAGATGCAGATTTTCGCGTCCTGGACCGCACGGTCCAGATCTGCGAACGGAAGAGCGGTGGCCCCGGTACGCCTGGCGAGGTCCTCGCCACGCGACATCGTCCGGTTCAGGATCCGGAGCGTTCCCCGCCGATGCGTCGGGGCCGCCTCGACGATGGACGACGCCGCCTGGCCCGCGCCAACGACCACGACGGGCCCCTCGACCTCATCGTAGGATTCCAACGCATCCCACACAGTGACCCCGAGCGTCCGGCGGCCCGCACCCAAGGGGGTCTCGGCGCGTACGCGGCGCCCCACTTTGATGGCCGCTTCGAAAAGGTGGCGCAAGGGAAGGTCAATCGTCCCCTGCTCCGTGGCGGTACGGAGAGCCGCTCGGACCTGGCCGAGCACTTCGGCCTCGCCGACGATCACGGAGTCCAATCCCGCGGCGACCCGGAAGAGGTGAGCCACCGAGCGACGGCCCTGCATCTGCCGCAGTGGGGATGTCGGCCGGAATCCAGGATTCGAGTCCGAGATGGCAGACTGGTACGCGTTGGTCCGGAAGTACGTGGTCACAGCGTCCCGGACGTCGTCTCGATCCGGCCCCGTGAGGTACAATTCGGAACGGTGACAGGTCACTAAGGCGACGCAACCACGGATTCCAGCCTTGCCGTGCAGTGCGTTGACCAGGGCCGCCGCCGGTACGGCCGCCGCGTCCTGCACCGCCTGCGGGTCGGCCCAGCGGTGGGTCACGTGGAAGCTAAGAAGGCCCGATGATGGGTCCTCTTCGTACTCCGTCGCGTCATGCATGGTACCGGCGGCCTCGTGGAGCGTCGCGGGTTCCTCGCCTCTCGCGCCCTGGACGCCGACGTGCCGGTAATTAGGGTTTCTTGGCGGGGCGCGCAACTGGGACGTGGACATGTCCGATTCATCGTCGGGCAGCGGCGGTGGCGCTCCGTCGCCTGAACGTGCGTGCTGCCGGCCCACGGCGGCGCTCCAACCAGAAGCCCTTGATATAATTCGCCGAGACGACCGTGAACATTTCAATTTGGGCGCGTCGTCGGTGGCCGTCGGGTCCGTTGAAAAACGACGATCCGACGGATGCGTCCATTGGGAATCTCGACGACATCCGGCCGGTCATGAACGACTGCCAACGCGCGCCGAGGGTGCTCGTCGGTACGGCAGTCGCGTGGAGGTCTTGGAAATTGGCCCGCGGTCGTCCGGCCGGGCGCAATCCCTGCATTTCGCATAGCGGGGAGTGGAGGAAGTGGTTGACTCTTCCCTTCTGGGATGGGGCGGAAACGCCCCATCAATCCTTCTCTGACCAGCGGGTTGCGCATTCTGAGCGTGACGAGGACGCCAGCCGGGGACGCAGCCTGCATAGGGGTGTTGCCTTGCCGGCCCGCGGCTGGTGCTTACCCAGGCACGCGTACGTGGGGAATCACGAGCCCCAGTCATCGCCACAGGATTTCACGAAGCGCCCCTATCCAGTGTCGCCAAGACCGACTTGAGATCATCGAGGCGCGATAGGCGGTTTTGCAGAATCTCCTGGAGTTGTGCCCGGCGCTCCGCAGCACCCTGGCGAGACGATGATCCAGCCGGCGGCGGGACATCCTTCGTGCGCCCCGACTCCAAGGCGCCCTGCGACGGAGGTGTGATGGTCTTCTCGGTTTCGGCGTCGCCCCAGTCGTCCCAATCATCCCATTCGGCGTCCGACGCCATGTCCTCATAGGCATCCGAGTCGTCCGGCGCCCACGGATTCGTATCCCATGGGTCGCCCGTGGCAAGCGGGCCTTCCGCGGGACCGAGACCCGACGCGGGCGCAGGTTCGGCAAACCCGTCGTCATCCGTGGCGCTTGATTCCTCGTGCTGGGTTTCGTGGTCGCCGGCCATGGGGGCAGGATCGGTGCTGGATTCGGAATCGTCCGGCCGTTCGTCCTGGTGCGCGGCGGCTGCCCGACGCTTGAATCTCCATACGATGAGCACCGTAGCGACGACCACGAGGATGCCGCCCAACATCCAGGCCGCCTGGGCCCACGTCAAACCAAGGAACGGCGTGGCTTTGACCGTCCCGGCCGCGATGTCGGCGGTCGACCCCGCCACGAAGCTCGGTTGGAGGTAGCTGGCGTTCACGAAGGACTGTTGGGCCTCCGTAAAGTACTCGACGGAGTACGTGGCGTCCTTGGAAAAGTCCGCCTCGGCATCCTCGTAGGAGAGCTCGTCCGGGTCGTCGATGACCGTGATGAGTTGCGGCTCGGATTGGCTGCGCCAGACCACGTAGCCCGCCAGGTCCGGGTCGGCGGGCTGCGTCCAACCCAGGCGGACCTTGCCGGGTAGCGGTGTGACGGTCAGGTTCGGGACGCTTGCCAGGGTCAGCCGGGTCGTCGTGAAGTTGACGGTTGGCGACTCGTGGCTTGCCCGGTCGGGACCGGTGACGTTGATTCGGACGAAGTATGTGGTGGCAGGGTCGAGTCCTTCGAGCGTCTTCGAGAGCGGGCCCGGGCCGGCGCTCGCTTCAGCACGTTCGGTGTCCCCGCCGGCGGGCTTCACGAGTACCGTATTCGTAACGTCGGTTCCGTCGGCGACCGTTCGCCAGGAAACGTTGGCGGATGTGGATGCAATCCCGTCGACCAGGAGATCCTCGACGGTTGCCGAGTTCATCGCGTGCGTTCGTAACTAGTGTGTGTTAGAGTTGTCGTAATCGCCGAAGGTTTGCGTGGCGTTGACCAGGAAGAAGTACGTCTGGTTCGGGAGAAGGCCCGTGACCGTGATGTTGTGCTCTTCCGGACCCGAACGGTCGACGGACGTCTCCGTCAAGGCGCTTTCGGACGTCCCGTACAAGATCCGCGAGGTAAGGTTTGCGTCGCCTTCGATCGTCCAATTGATTGTGGCGGAATGGTGCGTTACGGCCGATGCGGCCACTCCAAAGATGGTTGGGTCCGGTGGTTTTTCCTGGGTCGTGAAGGAATCGACGGCCGATTCGACGACGACCGACCCCAGCGTCGCGACGACCTTGTAATGGTATTCCGTAGACGGCTGAAGGTCCGCTAGGTCGATGCTCAACGAACCGTTTCCTTGGCTTGCCGGCGTCTTGGTCGAAAGCGACGCAGCCGACGGGCCGTATTGGACTTGGCTCGCCCAATCGGTGTCGGGCGTGTCGAGGGTGAAGTCGACGGTCGCGGATTCTGGGGTGATGTTTGCGGCTGTGACGTCTTCCAGGCTTGCCATCGTGCGCGTCGTGACGGACTTCCACGGCGTCGTGGTGGTTGCCACGGTGGTGTCGCCGGATCCAACAACTCGGAACTCGAAGTCCACGCCCGGGTCGAGATCGCTCACGCTGACCTCCGTACCACCCACGCCTTCGACGACGTCGGTCGTTTCGATGGCCTGGCCGATGGCGCGGTACTCGACATGGCTTGACACGTCGCCCGTTTCCCCGTGGTCTACGAGCTCGTACGTCACGTTGACGGTGTGCGGGTCGGAGGAGACGACGTCGAGCGATTCGACGGAGACGAAGGGTCCGACGATGATATCCTTCGAGACGGTTTCGAACGACCAACCGTCGTCGTCCGTGATCCTCAGGCCGATCGTATAGGTGCGCTCTTGTTCGAAGGCAACGGTCAACGTGGGGTCGGAGCCTGGTTGTACAGCCCCGTCGACCGACCATTCGTGTTCGATGATGCGACCGTCCGGGTCGGTGGACGTGTCGGTGAAGGTAAGTTCGTCGCCGACCAGAACGCCTGGTGCCGACGCCTCGAACGATGGAATCGGGCGTGCGTTTTCCCCCCACGTTCGGTCGGCGTCGGGCAGCACGACCAGGTCGAAGCCTGCTTCGTCGGCGTGCCAGGGTGTGGCGTCGTTGGCGGTGCGCACGTAGACGGTGCCGTCGGCCGGTGCCGTCCAATACATCCGTGCGCCGCCTAGGCTTTCGGAGCCACCGCGCTTGTCTGCCAGGAGGTGAAGGGTGTTGTCCGTTTCGGAGACCGGTTCGGGTGGGTCGTCGGCGGTGAGCGTCACCTGGTTGGCGTTGTCGGTGTAGAGGCTCAACGCGGTTCGGGTGCCGGCGCCCGTGTTGGACGTCTTGATGAGGTATGTCTGGCCTTGCTCGGCGTCGAATTGCGCCCAGTCTACGTCCGGAATGGCGTTTACGGTGTGACGCTGGGGCGTTCCGACTTCAAGGGTCGAGGCGCTTGTCGGGTCGTTGTCGGGCTCGCCCGAGTCGTCCGCGAACGTCTGGAACGTCGTGAGATCCCACGGGCCGATGGTCGTTCGCAGGGTGTCGCGGCGGGGGTCGTCGGATGTGGCGATGCCCAAGTCGAGTCGGAACGTGCCGTCGTGACCGGCGGCACGGATGGCGCGGGCGTCCAGCGCGACGGTCGCTTCTCCTGCGGACAGGTCGACGTCGGCGCCGGTGGCGGCAACCTCAAACACGTGACCCGAAGCGTCGACGCGGGTGAGGTACGCGGTCGCGTGCCCGGCGCTGGCGTCCGTTTCGACGGTGGCGGTGAGTTGGATTTCGTCGATTGCGCCGTCGCCGTCGGTGTCCGCAAGCGTCTCGTCGTGGATGCCGGTGAGGGTTGCCGGCAACGGTTCGAGGGTGCTCTCGTCCAACGCGAGATCGGTCCAGTCGCCCGCGGTCAACGCAAGGCCCGTCGAGGGGTCTACGATCTGCACGTTGACAGCCCAGTCGCCGGAGTGGT
>CAZXJU010000131.1:0-6069 GCA_964641035.1 uncultured Halobacteriales archaeon
CCCACGAGATCCTTCGTCGACTGGCGCGCGACGGGGACGCGGTCCGTGCCCTCACGTTCGGCCTGGACGGCCCCGACGTCCGTGAACAGGACGGCGTCGAGGTCCGCCGTGCGCGCCGGCTCCTGCGGTTCGGAAACACGCCGGTCCATCCCGGGTTCACGCGATGGACGTCGCAGACCATCGCCGAATTCCGACCCGACGTACTGGTCGCGCACACGCCGGTCCCGTTTCCCGCCGAGATGGCGTCGTGGGCCGCCGAACGCGCCGGCGTGCCGTTCGTCGTGACGTACCATGCCGGGCGTCTTCGCGGCAGTTCGCCGCCGTTGGACACGGTCGCTGCCTTGGACCGCCGGACGTTCGAACACCGGATGCTGGCAGGTGCGGCGCGCCTGATCGCGGTCAGCCCGTTCGTGCGCGACCACGCGCTTGCTGACCACACGGACCGGGTCACGATCGTGCCGCCGGGCGTGGATTCGGAGCGTTTTTCGCCCGACGGGCCACCGAACGGACCGGAGGTCCTCTTCGTGGGCCCACTGTCCCACTCGTACCGGTGGAAGGGTGTGGACGTACTGTGGCGCGCGCTCGAACGGCTCGCGCCGCGGGTGCCCGGGCTGCGGCTACGCCTCGTGGGCGACGGCGACCGCGTCGACGAGTTCCGGGTCCGGGCGGACCGGGCGTCGTTCGACGTCGACCTTCCGGGCCGTCTTCCCGAGCGGCGCCTCGTCGCCGCGTATCGCCAGGCGGCGGTCCTGACGCTTCCGAGCACGACGGACGCCGAATCCTTCGGGATGGTGTTGGCGGAAGCCAACGCGTGCGGCCGTCCGGTGGTGGCCTCGCGCGTGGGCGGCATCCCGGATTTCGTGCGCGACGGCGACAACGGGCTTTTGGCGGCGCCGGGAGACGCAGAGGACCTGGCGGACGGGCTTCTTGCGGTGCTTCAAGACCCGGAGTTGGCGCGTCGGCTCGGCGCGGCGGGGCGGCGGCGCGTGGTGCGCGAGCACGACTGGGACCGGTTGGCGAAAGCGACCCGCTCCGTCTTGGACGAGGCCGTCTCGGTCGGGACGCCCGCGCCGACGGCCGTCTAGGCGCGACGCGTCCTATTGAAGCGTGGCGGCGCGCAGCTCCCGCAGGCGCGCCATCGGCTCTTCCGTCGTCTCGACCATCGGTCCAAGGAACCGGCGCGCGGCTTCGGGACGGATCGTGCCGTCCACGCAGGCTTCCAGCAGGCGCAACGTGGCGACGCGGACCTGGCCGGTGGGGTTATGGAGCCATCGGCGGGCGCCGGGCACGTGCCGGGCGCGGCGGACGTAGACCAAGTGGTCCAAAAGCCCGTCGCGGCGGCCGTACGCGTCGAGGGACGTGAGGCTCGCGTGCCGGAGCGCCGTGGGGACCGCGTCGTTGACCGCCTGGGCGGCCACCTGCCAGGCGGTCTCCGCGTCGCGGACTTCCGCGCGCTCGGGGCGGGTCTTGAATTCGTACGCCCACCGCAGCCACGGTTCGAGGTTCCGGAAGACGTCGGGGTCGGAGCCGTCGTGGGGCGCGTCCTCGATGCGTCGCCATCGTTCGGTCTGGCTTGGTGGGAAGTCGCCGTCGGCCAGTAGGTACACGTCGGCGGCGCCGAGGAGCGCCTTGGAGGCTTGGATGCGGTGCGCGTGCTCGTCGGCGTCGCCGCGCACGAGCAGCAGACCGGCGGCGCGGTTGACCAGCAGGCGTAGCCCTTCGTCGGGATCGATGTCCTCGGGCCGCCGGACGGGGATCCGGTCCAGGAGGTCGTCGCCCCAGAGGACGCGTCCGCGGAGCGCCGTCTCGTACCAGAAGATGGACGCGGCGACCCAGTGCAGGCGCCACGTGGAGACGGGTGCCAAGTCGATGTGGAGGCCGAGTTCGTCTTCGAGATCCTGCGCCATCCGCTCGTAGCTCGGATCGGCGTGGCCGAAGCCGCGCAGGGCGACGAAGTCGTAGTCGTTTTGCGGTTGGCCGTCGCGCACGGCGCCTTCGCCGCGCGCGAAGCCGCCGGTCAGCACGAGGCTGCGGAGGGCGGGGTCGGCTTCGCGGACGGTCGTGACGACGGTCTCGAGGTCGCGTTCGATGCGGTTGACGACGCCGGGCGTGTCGTCGACGGTGTACGAGGCGGTCACGGCTTGGCTCACCGGGCCACCGCGGCGGGGGCGGTCGTCTCGCGGCGTTGTGCCCGGTGGGCGGAGGCGTCGTCGGGCAGCAGGCTCGTGCCTTCCTGGGTCTGGGGCGTGGGTACGCCGGTGAGCTGGCACAGGGTGGGGAAGACGTCGACGAGGGGTCGGCGTCCGACGTCGCGCGCGGGGATGCGGCCGTCGCTTGCGGCCAGGATCATCATGCCGTGCGTCTCCTCCACCTTGTCGAGGTAGCCGTGCATCCCCAGGATCTCGGAGTCCGTGACGTGGAAGTAGTCGGGCCAGAAGAGGACGCCGGGGTCGGCCGCGAGCATCCGGTCGCCCCACTGTCGGTCGGTCGGGATGCGGAGCCGTTGCCGGTCGGCCTTGTCGATCGTGTAGGTGCCTTGGATGGTCGGGAGGGCCGCCTCGATCGCGCGTTCGCCGCGTTCGGTGAGGTACCAGAAGACCGCGAGGGTGCTGTTGACGAAGACGACGTAGTCCTTTGCAGGACGCGCGTCGACGGCCTTGAGCGCGGCCAGGATGTTCACTTGGCGGTGCACGGGGCCCATACCGTGGTCGCCGCAGAGGAAGAGGTCCCACGAGTCGTAGCCGGCGGTGAGCGTGGCGTGGACCTGGGCGATCTTCTGGTCGAGGCCGCCCATGTGGACGTTGCGCATTTCGTCGCTGTGCGGGCCGAGGACGTGGCCCTTCTGGTCGGGCGTGCTGAACTGGGCGACGTAGAGGTCGTAGGGTTGGCTCTCGCGGAGTTCGCGTACGAGCAGGCCGTGGACCTCCTCGTCGTCGCCGCTGACGGGGTGGGCAAGGTAGCGGAACCGTCGGTCGTGCTCCCGGCAGAGGTCGAAGAGGCTGGGGGCGCCCAAGGCGCCGGGCTCGTAGATGGGCTGCATGTCCTCGCACGGACGGAAGTAGGGCAGGAACTTCGGCGGGATCCAGGCGGGGTCCGTGTGGTAGGCGCCGGTGGCGAGTTTCGTGATGCCGGCGATGCCGAGCCGGGCGGGGTACAATAGTCTGCGGGGCCGGACGAGGCGTCGGAGCGGGCCGAGGCCGCGGACCCATCTGAAGGGGCTTTGGTCCGGGTCGAAGACGAAGGCGCTGAAGTTGCCGCTCGTGTCGGGGTAGCGTCCGCTGAAGAGGACGGTCCGTTGGGCGAAGCCGGGTGGGCTCTCGAAGGATCCGGTCGTGGATCGTTCGCGCAGGCCGTGGACGAACGGCATCGCCTCGCGGGTGACGTAGTCGGCGCGTCCGGCGTCCATGATGATGAAGACGGTGGCGTGGCTCATGCTCGGGTATCCTTTGTGGTTGGGGTGCGTTGGACGGTCCGGCGGCGGAAGAGGCCGCGCAGGTAGTTGAGCAGGAAGGCGAGGTCGAAGGCGGGGCTGGCCGTCAGGCCGATCAGGCGTTGGCGCACCGGCATCCCAGGGTGAGGCCGGAGGAGGCGTCGTAGTGCGGGGAGCCAGATCGCGCCGGCCAGGGTGAAGGTGGTGAGGAGGTTGGGGGACAACGCGAACAGGGCGATCGCCAGGAGGATCAGGCCGCCCCATGCCAAGACCTCGAAAAGCAGTCCGAGCTCGCGGCGGTACAGGCCCCACGCATGGCCTTCGCGTACGTTCTTGCGCAATTCGTCGCGCGCGTCGGCCACGTCGTAGTGCCGTACCACCATCCGCGGGTTGTAGTCGATGCTGTGACCGGCTTCGGCGGCGTCGCGTGCCAGCAGCAGGTCCTCCGCCGCGTTGGTCCACGGGTCGAAGGGGAAGCTTTCGAGCACGTTTTTGCGGTAGGCTGCGGCCACGTTGGAGGCGTACGGAAGCGGATCGAGCGGGCGTACGTCGGGGAACCGGTAGCGGAGGCCGCGGACGGCGGCGCCGACGGTCCACTCGTGCGGCTCGTGGACCTGGCGGCCGAAGACCATGTCGTGGCGTTGGAGCGACCGGAGCGCCTCTTCGACCCATTGGGGGTCGAGTCGGGCGTCTGCGCTCACGAACGCGATGTTGGGCGCGTCGGCCAAGTCGATGCCGCGGTTTCGCGCCTCGCCGATCGGGATGCGTTGTTCGGCGACCTCAAGGTGCAAGGGGAAGGCGAAGTCGCGTTGGGCTTGGCGGACGCGTTCGACGGTGGCGTCGTCGCTGGCCGCATCGATGATGATGACCTCGAAGTCCTGCGAGGTCTGCACGGCCAACGCCTCGAGGGCGCGCTCGATGTTGCGTTCCTCATTCCACGTGAGCAGCACGACGGACAGACTTGGTCGGGTCATCGGGTGTCACCTCCCGCGCCAGATGGCGCAGCTTCCAGGCGCCCCAGGCGCCGAACGGGGCGTTGGCGGCGAACCAGGCGATGGCGACGCCGGGCAGGCCGAACCGGTCGATGAAGTAGGGTGCGATGAGGAAGAGCGCGGCGATCATCGCGGCGGGGAAGACGATGAGCGCCACGGGTCGTTCCCGGGCCCGCAGGACGGCGAGGTACGCGTAGGCGGGCGCGACGACGAGGATGCTGGCGCAGAGGATCATGAAGACGGTCGCGCCTTGTGCCGCGTATTCGGCGCCGAAGATGCCCAGGAGGTACGGGGCGAGGAGGACGCCGACGATGGCGGCCGGCAGGACGGTCCAGAGATGCTGGTACGTGATTCGTCTGATCGCGTCGGCGTGGCCGGCGACGCCGTTGCGGACCATGGCGGCCATCGCGCTGCGGCTCATCGCCGCGGAGGCGAGGAACAGGAGGCTGGCCGCGGTCCAAGCGATGCCGAAGTAGGCGGCGGGTTCCGCGCCCGCGACGGCGAGGACGAGCGGGGCCAGCAGCAGGCCCGGCAAGAACTCGGCGGCGGTGCCGGAGATGTTGCGGGCCGAGCTTTTGAGGAACGTGCGTCGGGGCACGCGGTGTCCGTCGTGCTTGGGGATCCTTCGGACGAAGAGGAAGGCGGCGAGGGCGGAGGCGGCGAGCGCCAGCGTCCACGTCAGGGCGATGGGGTAGGCGAGGCCCAGCAGGACGACCGGGAACGGGAGCAGGAGGCGGCCGGCGGAGAGGACGACGTTGCGTTCGAAGCTGGGGCGTGCGTCGCCTTCGGCGAGGAAGTAGGCGTCCTGCAGCCACGTGACGATGAGGACGATGCCCATGGCGGCGACGAGCAGCCAGGCGGCGGGGGCGATGTCGGGCAGGAGGTCGCCGAGGACGGCGCCGGAGCCGATGAGGCCGGTCAAGGCGACGGCGGCCGCCGTCGACAGGAGGATGCTGAGGCCCAAGAGGCGCAGCCCGTCGCGGCGGCTGGCGTCGGGCACGTTGCGCACGATTGCCGTGTCGAAACCGCCTTTGGCGATTACGGCGACGGTGGTGCCGATGGCGACGATGGTGTAGCCGATGCCGACTTGTGCCGCGGGCAGGCCGAGCGCCCGGGTGAAGAGGAGCCAGAAGAGGAGGCCGGCGGCGGCGCCGGTGAGGGTGTTTGCCATCAGGAAGAAGGCGTTGCGGTGCTGGGGCTCGGCCCAGTAGGATGCCAGCTGGTCGCGGATCCCCACGTGTTGTCTTTCCTGCGTTCCCGACACGGTCGGGCTCCCGCGGTGCCCGGCCGCGTGGCCGGGAACCCGCACCCTGCCACCCTTCGGGACCCTTTATATGACCATTCGGACAGCGGTCGAACGGCCGGCCCCCTCGACGGC
This sequence comes from uncultured Halobacteriales archaeon, assembly GCA_964641035.1. Taxonomy (GTDB): domain Archaea; phylum Thermoplasmatota; class E2; order JACPAO01; family JACPAO01; genus CAZXJU01. The sequence continues at coordinate 5,801 of CAZXJU010000131.1, forward strand.
GCGATGGGAGTCGCGCCGGGGCGCCCGGGCCGCCGTCCCGTCTTGTGACGAAAGCCCGCGTTGGGCGACGACCGCCGTCGGGGGTGCCGCGTGGTGGCCATTGGACGTGTAGGACACGATGTTCTACGTCGAAGAGGGACCCAAGGGCTTCTCCGCGCTTCCGGACCAGTGACAGCGCGGACAGAGCGGTCACTCGCCGACGTGCAAACCCCACCAGGGCGCTTGCCGGTCATGCGGCACGTGGCGTCCTTCCTGGAACCCCGTGGTCC
>CAZXJU010000132.1:0-6035 GCA_964641035.1 uncultured Halobacteriales archaeon
TCCCGTAGCGTTAAGAGCCGGGCACGCCTGGTCGGCGCCCGTGCCCGACGAGCCGACGTTGACCGACCCGGACGTGCTGCGTCTGGCGGAAACGGTGCCTTCTGCGTACTGCGACGCGTGCCTGGGACGCTGCTTCGCCCGCCTCGCGACCGGCAACGAGAACGAGGAACGCGGCCAGACGATCCGCCAGGCCCTAGACAAGGACCGGGAAGGCGACGCGTGCCCGCTCTGCGAAGGCATCGTCGACCGCATCGACGACTACGAGCGCCAAGCCGTCGAGGCCGCCGACGGGTACGAGTTCTCCACGTTCCTCGTCGGCTCCAAATACTTCCGTGAAGTCGTCGCCCGGGAAGAGCGCCTTTGGGCCAGCCTGCAGGAGGCCGACGAAGGACGGCTGGCCGCGCGGATGCCCGAGCCACCAGGCGGCGCCCCGCCCTGGCCCGCCGGCGAATGGCTCAAGAACGAGGTGAACCGACGCGTCGGACGCAGCTTGGACGAACGCTGGGCCGAGCGGACCGTCGCGTTCGACCGGCCGGAGGCCGTCTTCGCCGTCGACACGCGCGTCGACCTCGTCTTCCTCGAGACCAACCCGCTGCACCTCAAAGGACGGTACCGGAAACTCGTACGCGACATCCCGCAGACCCGGTGGCCTTGCCGTGCCTGCGGCGGCCTGGGATGCCGCGCCTGCGGCGACCGCGGCTTCCTGTACCCCACCAGCGTCGAAGAGGAGGTCGCGGTGCCCGCGATCGACGCCTTTGGCGCCCAGACCGCCGCCCTCCACGCAATGGGCCGCGAAGACATTGACGCCCGCATGCTCGGCCCCGGACGCCCGTTCGTGGTCGAACTCAAGTCGCCTCGTCGACGCACCGGCGACCTCGACGCCCTGATGCGGCGCATCAACGAGGCGGCCGCCGGCCGCGTCGAAATCGATGGACTCGCCCACGCCGACCCGCGGCTCGCTGCGACGTACAAGGAGGCCGACCCGGGCAAGACGTACCTGGCCGCGTGCCGGGCAGACGCTGCCGTGGCCGAGGAGAACCTTTTAGAAGCCGTCCGGTCTCTGGCGGGTTCCCGCCTCGCGCAACGCACGCCGAACCGCGTGGCGCACCGGCGTGCGGACAAGGTCCGCAACCGCCGCGTGCGCGACGTCCGGGTGCTCCGGCATGCCGGGGACCGGTTCGACCTCGAAATCGAGGCCGACTCCGGAACCTACATAAAGGAGTTCGTGTCCGGGGATGACGGTCGGACGACGCCGTCGCTCCGCGAACGCCTCGGTGTCCCGGTGCGCGTGGAAGAACTGGACGTCGTCGACGTCCTATGGGAGGAATAGAACATGGTCGTACGCTCCAAGGGAACCCGCAGCAAATCCCGGCACATCCTACGGCACCGGCCGCGCGAACGCGGCATGCCACCGGTCACGAAGACGTTGGCCGAGTTCGAGGAAGGCTCGAAGGTCAGCATCAAGATCAACCCGACGGTCCACGGCGGGATGCCGCACATCCGCTTCCAGGGTCAGACCGGCACGATCGTCGGCCGCCAAGGCGAGGCGTATCGGATCCTCGTCGTGATCGGACGGAAACAGAAGGAACTCGTGGTACGCCCCGAGCACTTGAAGCAGGTGGCGTGAACCCCATGGCCGAATCCTCCGAACCGCAGGAACGCTACGTTACGCTGCCCGAAGTCAAGGAACTGCTCGAGACGGCGGAAGAGAACCGCGAAGAGCTCTCCTACGAACAGAAGCTGGCATTGGAGCACGCGCGCACGTTCGCCCGGTTCACAGCCGACGACGCAAAGAAGCTCATTGAGGACCTGCGGAAGATCGAACAGATTGACCCGGTGATGGCGATCCGGATCGTCGACATGGCGCCTACCCACGAGGACGACGTGAAGGCGCTGTTCGCCAAAAGCCGCATTACGCTCGAGGACTCCGAAGTCCAAAAGGTTCTTGAAACGGTCGTGAAGTACCTGGCCGAGTAGGGCCGGCACCGATAGCGGGGCGTTCCATGGAAGATTATGCCTATATCCTCGACTACCTACCCCAGGGTAGGCCTGACGCGCCAGCTGGCCGGCGCGAGCCGACGACGTTCGCCGTCGGCGACAACCAGTTCACGCTGCTCGAACTTTTGCCGAAGCCGGATGCCGGATTGACGATTGGCGACCGCGTCTACATCGGCAAGGACATGGACAAGCGCGAGAAGATCGCCAAGGTCAAAGGCCGCGTCGAGTACGACCACCTGTCCACCGGCGCCCACGGGGAGCTGCCGTATGTACTGCTCGACATCGTCCGCCAACAAGAGGAACGCTACGTGAAGTTCTTCAACGAGGCCTCCAACGTCAACATCCGGTTCCACAGCCTCGAACTGCTGCCCGGCCTCGGCAAGAAGACCGTCGGCCACCTGCTGGAGGAGCGGAAGAAGAAGCCGTTCGAAAGCTTCGAGGACATGCAGGAGCGCGTCCACCAGATGCATGCGCCCGACAAGCTGGTGTCCCACAGGATCGAGTTGGAGCTTTCGGACAAGCACCAGAAGTATCACATCTTCACGCGGCCGCCGGCGCGCGAACGCGGCGAGTTTTGAGGCCGCTTGATGGTCTCGCGCCGGCGAGCCACCGGCCAGCATTTCCTGCATGACCCGCGCGTCGTCGAACGGATTGTGGCCGCCGCCGACGTCGGGTCGGACGACAGGATTTTGGAAATCGGGCCGGGCCACGGCGCCCTGACGGGCCCGCTGCTGGAGACCGGCGCCGACGTCGTCGCCGTCGAATCTGACGGTCGCCTCGTGGATGAACTGGCACGCCGGTTCGCCACCATCCAACGGTTCAAACTCCACCACGCCGACGCGACGGACGCCGACCTGGCGTCGTGGGGCCCGTACACCAAGGTGGTCGCCAACCTGCCGTACGTGGTCAGCACGCCGCTTACGTTCCGTCTGTTGGACCTCGACTGGTCCCAGGCCGTCCTGATGTACCAGCAGGAGTTCGCGGAGCGGATGGCCGCCGGCCCGGGATCCAAGACGTACGGACGTCTGACGGCCGCCGTCGCGTATCACGCCAACGTCGAACGCCTCTTCCGGGTGCCGCGAGGCGCCTTCTCCCCGCCGCCCAAGGTCGGCAGCGCCGTCGTACGGCTCGTCCCACACGAAGTGCCGCCGTTCCCAGTGCCGGACGTCGGGTACTACCGGGACACCCTGCGCGTCGTCTTCGGCCACCGCCGCAAGACGCTGCGTGCCACCTTGCGCAACCGGGCGGCCGAACTCGGCGTCGATCCATCCGACGCGATGGCCACGGTCGAACGTCTCGGATGGGCGGGCGAGCGGCCGGAGACGCTGGCACCCGCGGACCTCGGGCGTCTGGCCGACGCGTTGTGGGAGGTGCGGTCCCACGGGTGACGGCTCCTTCGATTACTCCGGCCTGAGGATCCGCACGCATCCGGAGGTGTACGTCCCGAACGAGGATTCCTACCTCCTGGCCGAGCACGCGGACGTCGGGCCGGGACGCACGGTGCTCGAACTCGGGTGCGGCGCGGGTGTCGCGAGCCTGGTCGCAGCGCGATCCGGCGCGGACGTCGTGGCCACGGACGTGAACCCGGAAGCCGTGCGATTGCTGCGCCGGAACGCGCGCGCCAACGGCCTCCGCGTCGAGGGCGTCGTCGCCGACCTCCTGGACGGCGTCCGTCTCGCCGGCGTCGACCGGCTCTTGACGAACCCGCCCTACCTGCCGACGGTACCGGAGGAACGCGTCCAAGGCCTCCTGAATTTCGCGTTCGACGCCGGGCCTGACGGGATGGCGTTGCTCCGCCGGTTGGCCGAGGCGCTCGCCGGCCGCCGGGACGAAGTCGGCGCCGGGTTCGAGGCTCTCGTGGTGGTCTCGACGCTCCAGGACATCGAATGGTTCGACGAGCGGATGGCCCGCGCGGGCTACTCGGTCGACACGCTCGACACGACGCGTCTTCCGTTCGAGGCGCTCGTCTTGTTGCGCCTTTGCCCTAGCACGTGATTCGGATGGACCGAGTGGCTTCGCGGCTTGCGTTAGAAACTACTTCAGTCGTCTGGTGGTTTTCTTGATGAGGAATTCACGCATGGTATGGGGCCTGCTCGCAGTCATCGTCGGCGTGTTGTACGGATGGTTGTCTCCCGGACGCGAGTCCAAGGCCGGACTTTTCCTGTCGGGGCTCTTCTGGGGGCTCATCATCGCCCTGATTCTGAGTCTCATCGGCTTATGGGCGGGTGTCAGCGCCGTCGGGTTCGGTGAAGGCTTCGTCGGCTTTTTCATCAGCTTGGTGATCATCATGCTCTTGTTCGTGCTCGGCGTGTGGATCGGCGACGTGATCGAGTCGGCCAGCCGCCGCCGGAGGACTGCCTGATGGCGAACGCGGGCACCGGCGCCGGCACCGTCCTCCTGGTCGTCGGCGCGCTGGCCATGGTCATCGGCCTCGTCCTGCTCCTCTTCGGACCCGGCCTCATCGACGGCGGCACCGAGGATTCCTTCGGCGGCGGCACGGAGACGACCGAGAAAGGCCGCGCCATCCAGATGGTCGGCTGGGCCGTCGGCGGGTCGGGAGCCGTCCTGATCCTCGTCGGTACGGGCGTCCTGGTCGCAGGCCGGCGCTCGGGGACGAGCTGACCGGCCGCACGGTCCGCAACCGTTATCACCCGCGCGGGGCTTCGTAGGGTAACCCAGGGGTTTCGATGGCGCTTTTTAAGAAGAAGTCCGACGAAGGCGCGAAAGAGTGGGAGCAGACGCTGGTCGCCGAGGACGAACCGGTCGAAGGCGACAGCGAATTCAAGTTCAAACTGGGAAAGAAGGACGAGGCGGAGGTCGAAGAGGACGACGACTTCTTCGACGCGTTCGACGAGGAGGCGACCGACGAGGACGACCTCGACGACGAACCGTCCGACGAGGACTTCGAGGATGACGATTCGCCCTGGCCTAGCACCAGCGACCCGTGGGCCGGCGACGAGCCGGCGCCGGAGCCGGAGTTCGGCCTCGAACAGGCCGGCGCCGTCCAGCATCCACCGGAGGAGCGCCCCGACGTCCGGGTCGTATCGGAGCCCGTGTGGACCCCGAAGCACCGGACTCCGATCAGCGAGATCCGCAGACGGGTCGACAAGCTCGAGATCGACGGGCGCAAGCGCCCGAAGAACCTCGACAAGTGGCTCAAACCCCGCAAGGCCGCGGACGAAGGACCCTTGCCCGGCCACGGGATCGAACTCATCCCCTCCAACATCCGCAGCAAACGCATCGTCTACGAGACGGAGGGCGGGTTCGTCGTCGAGGTCGAATACCGCGAGGCCGGCGACCTGAAGACCAAGTATTACACGGTCTCCAATGCGCAGGGGCGTCAGAAGGCGTTGGCCTCCATCAAGAGCGGTTCTTACGCCCAGGTGACGACGGTCACCGACGAGATGATCGCCCAAGCCTCCAAGCGGACGAAGAAGGGCAAGGGGACACGGATCAAGGCCGGCAAGGTCACGACGTGGCCGGTCAAACATGAGGTCAACGTCACCGACATCGAAGGGATCGGCGACGAGTACCAGGCACGCCTGAAAGAGATCGGATACTACACGACCGACCAGTTGCGCCTTGGGAACCCGAAGATCATCGCGGCGCACGTCGGCGTCACGGAGCAGACCGTCCGTCTCTGGCAAGCCCAAGGGGAACTCATGCTCGTGCCCGGCGTCGGCAAACAATTGGCGGAGCTCATGGCACGCGCGGGCATCGACAGCATCGACGCGTTGAAGAAATCCACGCCGAAGGAACTCTCCGAGACCGTCAAAGCGGCGCAGAAGGACCGCAAGGTACGCATCACGACCACCGGCGTCGGACCCAAACGCGCCGGCAACCTGATCCGCGCGGCCCGCAAGCTGCGCAAGCGCTCCCAGGCTTTCCCGGAGCTCGGCCCCCTCAAGTGAGACGGGCCCCCCACCGTTAAATACGACCTGGGTGTAGGCAGCGATTGTGCTCGACATCACGGCCCGCGACGGCACGGCCCGAACGACCCGCTGGCAGCGCGAGCCAGGCCCGTCGGTGGAAACCCC
>CAZXJU010000133.1:0-5977 GCA_964641035.1 uncultured Halobacteriales archaeon
AGGGACTCCTGCTCACCGGCGACACGCTCTTCCAACGCTCCGTCGGCCGGTCCGACTTCCCCGGCGGAGACCAATCGGCGCTCTTCGACTCCATCCGGGACAAGCTGTACTCCCTCGACGAATCGACACGGGTCCTACCGGGTCACGGTCCCGAAACGACGATCGGACAGGAACGCGACGAGAACCCGTTCGTACGGGCGTGAGCGGATGCCCACCGAGCCCGCGACCCCGGACACCCTGGGGGTGCCAGGCTCCGAGGAAACCGAGCCGGCACCGACGGACCCGTTGGTCACGTACCTCGCGGACGGGTCGTTCTACGCCGCGGCCGCCGGGTTCCTCCTTCCGGGCCTGACGTTATTCTTGGTCAGCGCGTTCATTTGGGACAGCGAATCGGCGTTCCTCTTCCTTCTCTTACCAGCCCTCTTCTCGCTCTTCGGGCCGGCCGCCGTCGTCCTCGGAATCCTGGCTCAGCGGCGTCCGGGCGTCGCCTGGCGCAACGGCACCGCATGGGGCGGCATCATCCTGGGAGTCGTAGACACCCTGGCCTACACGACAATCTTTGCCGCCCTGTTCGGATTCGTTGCGTAGGTTGCGGACGCGCTGCGTACGTTGCGGGTTCGCCAACGTCTTAAGCGCGCCGCGGGTTGCCGCGCCACCGTGATCGAGCTCGCCGACATCGAGGCCGCCCGCGACCGGATCCGCGACCAGGTCCACCGGACGCCGTTTCGGCATTCGACGACGTTCAGCCACCTCACCGGCGGCGAGGTCCACGTCAAGTTGGAGAACACGCAGCGTACCGGCTCGTTCAAGATCCGGGGCGCCCTCAACAAGATCCTCACGATGCCCGAAGCCGACCGGAAGAACGGCGTCGTCGCCGCCTCCGCCGGCAACCACGCGCAAGGAGTGGCGTTGGCGGCCAAGCTCAACGACGTCAAAGCGACGATCGTGATGCCGAAGCACGCGTCGATCGCGAAGGTCGAGGCCACGCGCGGCTACGGCGCCGAGGTCGTCCTCGACGGCGCCAATTACAACGAGGCCGCCGACCGCGCCCGGGCAATCATGGACGAGACGGGCGCCGCCATGGTCCACGCGTACGACGACCCGGCAATCATGGCCGGCCAAGGGACCCTTGGACTCGAGATGATGGAGGACCTTCCCGACGCCGACCTCGTCGTCGTCCCGGTCGGCGGCGGCGGCCTGATCAGCGGCGTCGCCACCGCCGTCAAAGCCAAGAACGCTAAGGCCCGCGTCGTCGGCGTCCAACCCGAAGGGTGCGCCAGCCTTCCCCAGAGCCTCAAGGCGGGCAAGGTGGTCGACGCGGAACGCGTGGAGACGATCGCCGACGGGCTGGCAACCAAGCACGTGGGCCAGAATACGTTCGAGGTGATGCGAGAACGCGTCGACGAGGCCGTCACCGTCACCGACCATGAGATCGCCCACGCGATATTGCTGCTGCTCGAACGCAGCAAGAACGTCGTCGAGGGGGCGGGCGCCGCGGCGCTCGCCGCGGTCCTCTCCGGCAAACTCGACGTGAAGGGAAAGAAGGTCGCCGTGGTGGTCAGCGGCGGCAACATCGACATCAACTTCCTCGACCAGATCATTCGGCGCGGACTGCGAGAAGAGGGCCGCCTGATGCGGTTCGCGACCGTCATCCCGGACAAGCCGGGACGACTGCTGAAACTGTTGGACGTGATCGCACGCGTCGACGCGAACATCCGTGACGTGTGGCACGAGCGGAACCGCGAGCGCCTCAATTTCCAGGAGACGGAGGTCCTGATCGAGGTGGAGACGCGCGGGCTCGACCACCAGTCGGAGTTGCGGTCCGCCCTCAAGAAGGCCGGGTACGAATTGACGCAGTGAGGCTCGCTTACGACGCCTGTTCCGCCTTCGCGGCCGGTTTCTCCTCGTCGGCCTCGTCCGCAGAGGGTGCGTCGTCCGATTCTCCGTCGTCGGTCCCGGCCTCCTCGGGTGCCGGTGCCGGTGGCGGCTCGGCCGTCGTCTTCGCCTGCTTGATCCGGTTGCGCAACGCGTCGCTGACGGTGAGCTTGATTCCGTAATCGGCCTCGAGTTGCCGTTTGAAGTCGCGGAAGACCGCGTGATGGTCGACGCCGAAGATGCATTGGTCCGGCGGACTCCATTCGACGTCGGCGGCCGCTGCGATCAGCTCGGTCACGTAGTCGTCGGGTTCGAACTTGCCGACCAGGTACCGTTTGGCCCAGTACGTGATGCCTTGGATGCCGCCGCCTTCGTGGCCGACGGCGGCCCCGAGCGGGGATTGGCAGCCGCAGTAGCCGCTGTTGGCGACCGTGTAGACGGCCCAGCCGTGTTTGAAGCCGAAGTCGCCGCCGGCGACGGAGGCCAGCGCCGTCTGCTGGGCGGTGCGGGCGAACCGTTCGTCGCCCGGGCGGAGGTAGCGGACGATGGGTGCCACGGCGCCCATCAGCATCTTCGCGGGTTTCGCGTTGAGCTGCCGGTCGACGTTCAAGAACGGCGGCGTCAGCGGGGGTGGCGGCGCGCCGCGCGGTGGAAGCCCGATGATCTTGCCGGGGTTCATGATGCGGCTCTTGTCCACCGCCTTCTTGAAGTCGACGATGCGGTCGTACCGTTGGGACCCGAAGACGCGCGGCGCCTCGGCCGCCAAGTACAAGCCGGGCGCGTAGGCACGGCCGCCGAGCTTCTTGCCGATGTCGAGGAGGTTCATGCCGAGGCTGAAGCCGACCGGATACTCCGGCCGGCGTTCGTCCTCCAAGGAGAACGCGAGGATCGTGATGTAGCCGCCGAGGACGACGGTCCCTTCGATGGAGACCTCCGCCCAATCGAAGTCGTCTTCGACGCGGGCCAGGAACTCCGCCAAGGATTCGGCCGGGAAGATCACCTCGCCCGGGGCGATGGACGGTCCGAGCTTCTTGGCCCGCAGCGTGTTGAATATCTCGCCCCAGTCTTTCTGGGCCACCTCGTCGTCGAGGCGTTCGCCGCCGGAGGATTCGACCGCCTCCCCGATCGCGTCCGACGCGTCCCCGTACTCGTCGGCGCGGTAGACGGCGAGGATCGAGTATTTCTTGCGCGGCACGGTCTTGGCGCCGCCGGCCTCTTCGCGCAGTTGGCTGAACGTCGGGTTGTGGAATGTGAGGTTCCATGCGTTGGTGCGGCGGAACGCGTCGATCCCTTTGGCCAGGTCGTCGCGTGACTTGTACGTGACCAGCACGGGTTTCTTGTCGGCCTTCTCGACCACGCGCAACGTGACCTCGGTGATGATGCCGGTGATGCCTTCGCAGTCGGTGACGACGTCGAGCTCCCGGCCCCGGAAGGTACGGACCTCGCCCGTGGGCAGGACGATCTCGACGGCGACGACCTGGTCAGCGATGGGCCCGTGTCGGAAGCTGCCCATGCCGACGCCGCCTTGGGCGACGAAGCCGCCGATGGTCGCCGCGGGCGCCGACGTCGGGAAGATCGGCAGCATGAGGCCTTCCTCGTTGAGGGCGCGCTCCAGCTCCAGGATGACGACGCCTGGGTCCACGGTGACGGTCTTCTCTTCGGCGTCCACGTCGATCTTCTTGGCGAACCGCCGCAGGTCGATGGTGACGCCGCCCTTGGCCGGGACGCTGCCGCCGTAGGCGGAGGTGCCCGCCGCGCGTGGCGTGACAGGGATCTCGACGGCGGTCGCCCACTTGAGGAGTTCGACCAGGTGGTCTTTCGTGCCGGGCACCACGACGCAGTCGGGCGTCCGCTTGACCATCAGGTCGATCATCTTCGGGGGGTTGGAGAGGTCGTGGCCGTACAACCGGCGGACCTCCTCACCGAAGAATACGCGCTCCGGCCCGAGGATCTTGACGAGCTGTGACTTGTAGGGAAGGACCTTGTTGCCCATGGTCGACCGTCCTTCTTTAAGAACTGGGCGGCTCGAAGCTGGTGGCCGTAGATAAAGGTTGGTCGCTGGACGACCCCAGGCTTAAGGCCACGGCGACGCATGTGCGGTGCGGTGTCGACAATGACGACGGAGACGACGTTCGAAATGCCAGAAGGTTGGTCGAAGACGGACGACGGCGGCCGCATCGAGCGGGCTGTGGAGACGAAGGACTTCATGGAGGCCGTCGGACTCGTGAACCGAATCGCCGCGGTGGCTGAGGATTTGAACCATCATCCGGACCTGCACATCGAATCGTGGAACCACCTGCGGATCGCGACGTACAGCCACGATGTTGGAAAGCTCACGGACCGCGACCAGAAGCTGGCCGCGAAGATCAACGAGATTCTCGAGGGGTAGACCGGGTCAGGCCGTCACGTCGACGACCTGGACGTCGAAGACGAGCGTCCGGCCCGCGAGATAACTGATCGGTGACCGCTGGCTCGCCAGCGATGCCGGGTACGCGTTCTCCGCCGGGATCCGGTGCGTCCCCCGCTCGTCCGCCTTGAGGTCGCGGGCGGCGTCCGAGAAGCCGTCGATGGTCCCGTCGCCGTCCATCTCGAACGAGAACGCCTGGTACTGCTCCGCCGACCGCTTCTGGAAGACCGGCGTGAATTTCGGGATGCTCTGGTCGTCGGCGATCTCGAAGACGCTCGTGTCGAACAACTGCCCGTAAATGTTGAACCCGGCGTAGTTCAGATCGACGGTCTCGCCGCTGGAAGCGGCCTCCCCGTCGCTGGCCGCGGCCGTCCGCACGGTCAAGCTGAGTTCGCCCGGCGTCGACGGGCCGGTCAACCGCAACGGGATCGTGAACTCGTCGCCCTCGGAGGCCGAGGTCGGCACGTCGAAGGCCACGATCACGGCGAAACGCTGGCCGGCCGGCAGCGCGAACTCCTGGAAGCAATCCTCGATCGTCGTCCCGTCGCGGACGGCCACGTCCGCCGATTCGTCGATGGTCAATGATGCGTCAGGGACCGGGTGGTCGTCGGCCTGTGCGAAGACGACGAAGTTCGCGGTCCGCCCAGGCGCCGCCTCGACGGTGTCGCGCAGCGTGGTCAGGGTGGACGTCTGAGCGTCCACGGACGTCTCGTCCTTCTCGACGGTCATCGACTCGATGACGACGGGGTCCACGGGACGGTCCCGGTCGTCGGTGGCGACTTCGCCGATTGCGCGGACGACGCTCATGCCGGTCGCGACGCGGCCGAAGACCGCGTGCTTGTGGTTCAGATGGGAGGTCGCGTCGAGCGTGACGAAGAACTGGCTTCCGCCCGTGTTGGGACCCGAATTCGCCATACTCAGGACGCCCTCGCCTTCGTGGAGCAGTTCCGCGTGGAACTCATCCTCAATCTCGTACCCGGGGCCCCCCTGGCCCCACGTGGATTTCGGCTGGTCCTTCGTGTTCGGGTCCCCGCCCTGGATCATGAAGCCGTTTGGGGGACTCTCGTCCGGGCCGATTACCCGGTGGAACTTCACATTGTCATAGAATCCGTCGGACGCGAGGTCCAGGAAGTTGCCGGCCGTGATCGGCACCTTCGAAACGAAGAGCTCCAACGTGAAGTCACCGTGGTTCGTCGTGACGACCACGCGCGGCGTCGCGCCGTACGTCTCGAGGAGGCCGGCCAAGTCGGCGTCGGCCTGCGGCACATCGCACGATGCAAGGCTCCGGTACCCCGTCTCGGCGCCACCGCCCAGACAACCGGCCAGCAGGCCGGAGAAGACGAAAAGCAGGCTCACCGTGGTCGGTCCGAACAGGCGCATCGCTGCGGCGCTAGAATGGGACGGGTGAAAACCCTTGCGAAGGCGGCCCTCAGCAGCCGCAGCCGCCACTGCCGCCGCAGGCGCAGCCGCCGGACTTGTCGCCGTGGCCGTGCCCGCCGCCGTGACCGTGTCCGTTTCCGGATCCGCAGCCGCAGCCCGAGGCTTCCTCGGCCTTCGGTTGGCTGATGTGGAACCCGGCGCCGGTGGGCGTCGTCACGTAGTCGATGACGGTGCCGGCGACCGTCGGCGCGTGCTCCTTCGGCACGAACACCTTGATGCCTTGGCTCTCGGCGGCCTCTTCGACCGCCTCGTCGT
>CAZXJU010000134.1:0-5967 GCA_964641035.1 uncultured Halobacteriales archaeon
CCAAGGCGGCGCCGCTGGAGACGCCCACGAGTAGGCCGTGGTCGTCGGCGGCCCGCCGGCACCACGAATACGCATCCTCCGTGGCGACCTCCAGGCGCCGGTCGGCGGCCTTGGCGTCGAAGATGGGCGGCACGATGGCGCTCTCCAAGTGCTTGAGACCCTCGAGGCCGTGCAGCGGCCCGTCGGGTTCGACGCCCACGATTTCGACGTCGGCGTCCTTGGACCGCAGGAACCGGCTGGTACCGACGAGGGTGCCGGTCGTGCCGAGGCCGGCGACGAAGTGCGTCACCGTGCCCTCGGTCTGACGCCAGATCTCCGGGCCAGTCGTCTCGACGTGGGCGCGGACGTTGGACGGGTTGCCGTACTGGTCCGCATAATAGTACGCGTCGGGGTCCTCCTCGACGAGTTCGCGTGCCCGCCGGATCGCTCCGTCGCTGGCCTCCTGGGGATCCGTGTATTCGAGTTCGGCCCCGTACGCACTGAGGATCTTTTTGCGTTCCGGGGACGCGGCCTCGCTCAGGCAGAGTTTGACGGAAAACCCCTTGGCGGCGCCCAGCCACGCATACGCGATCCCTGTGTTCCCGCTGGTCGCGTCAAGCAAGGTCGTGCCCGGACGCAGGTCGCCGCGTTCGACGGCGTCGCGCACGATGTAGAGGGCCGGCCGGTCCTTGACGCTGCCGCCGGGATTGTACCATTCCGCCTTGGCGAACACCCGGACGTCGGAGGCGTCAAACATGTGCGACACGTCCAACAACGGCGTGCGCCCGACGCGATCCTCCAACGGCGACGACCGGAATCCAGCGACCTCGTCAGGCACGCGGCGCCCATGCGTGCGGCCCGTTATGGGCTTTGTCCCGGCCCGGTTTCCTCCTGGAAACGTATTTGAAGCATGTTCCAGATTGGCGTACCGTCCTCTACGGGGGGCCGGAGGGAACGGCATGGTTCAATCAATGTGGGGTACGGCTGGCGCAAAAGCGATTCTCGTGACCGTGACGTTTGTCCTCGTGACGGCGTCCGGTTGCTTGGGCGGTACGGACGTCGCGACGTCGTGCGGCGGCGACGCCGACATGGCGGCCGCCGGGGTCGGCGGAGCGTTCGAGGCAGCCGCCGCCGCGCCGACGTCCGACCTGTCGAACCTGGACGACGACGCGCAACACACGCCGCCTCTCAGGCTCGGCACGCTGCTTCCGTTGACGGGCAGTTTGGCAACGTTCGGCGGCGACATGCAGAACGGGTCCATCCTGGCCATCGAGCAGATCAACGCGGCCGGCGGCGTAAACGGCCAGCCTATCCAACCGTTCCACGGCGACACGCGGACGAGCCCGACCGAGGCGCCCAGTGCGTTCTTGAACCTAGTCAACGACGGCGTGGTAGGCATCGTCGGTCCCGCTTCGTCGGGCGTGGTGGGCAGCGTGCAGGATTTGGCGATTGACAACAACATCCTCATCATCACCCCGTCGGCGACGAGCACCGACCTGACGGACCGGGAAAACCACGGGTGGTTCTACCGAGTCCCACCGAGCGACGCCTTCCAGGCGCAGGTCCTGGCGGACCTCGTGGCCTCCGACGGGTGCCAGACGGCGGGTCTCATCGTCGTCAACAATGCGTACGGTGTCGGGCTTGGGGACTCGTTCCGTGACATCTTCGAGGCGCAAGGTGGTTCCGTAATGAACTACGTCAAATTCGAAGAGGGCGGCACGAGCTTTTCCAGCCACGTCGAGCAGGTCGCTCGCGGCAGTCCGGACGCGCTCGTATTCGTCGGCTACCCGGACGAGGGCGGGCAGATCGTCAAAGAACTGTTCGAGAAGGGGAGCATGGCGGACAGCGTCCTCTTCTTCAGCGAAGGTGTCTTCGACCCGACGTTCGTCGATCTGGTAGGCCAGACGGCCGGGGGGGAATGGGTCCTGGCCGGACTACGCGGCACGACACCACAGAGCCCCGAGTCGAACGCGACCCAGAGGTTCGTCGAGGCGTACAAGGAACGGTTCGACGACACGCCGGGCTTGTTCGCCGCAGAGTCGTATGACGGGGTCTTCGCGATGGCATTGGCTGCCCAGTACGGCGGCGCCAACACCGCCGAATCGATTCGCGACAACATCCGGACCGTATGGAACTCGCCAGGCACCCAATACGACGGCAGCCAGGCGACCCAGGCCTTGCTCGACGCGACAGCGAAGATGGACATCGACTATCAAGGCGCCGCGAACGACTTCAACTGGGACGACAACGGCGACCCCACCACTGGAATCTACGCGCATTGGCAGGTCACGGTGGACGGCGAGATCATCACGACCCAGGAAGGCATCCAACCCTCCTGAGCGCAACCTTAGCTGCCGAGGTACAGACGGCCGAGCTTCTCGTCGGCCAACAAATCGGAGCCCGGCCCTTCGAACTTGTTGAGGCCCTGGTCGAGCACGTAGCCGCGGTCGCTGATCGACAGTGCCCTCCGGGCGTTCTGCTCGACCAGCACCACAGGAACGCCGGCCGTCGCGACCGTCTGGATGTTGTCGAACACGTTGTCGACCAGGTTGGGCGCCAGGCCCGCGCTCGGCTCGTCGAGGATCAACAGGTGCGGGTCGCTCATCAGGGCGCGTCCCATGGCGACCATCTGCCGTTGCCCCCCGCTCAAGTTGCCAACCTTCTCCTTGGCCCGCTCGACCAGTGTGGGGAACAGCTCCTGCACCCGTGAACGGGCCTGGTCGAGGACGGCGCGGTCGCGGACGAGCCAGGCGCCGAGGCCCAGATTCTCGTTGACCGTCAGGTTCGGGAAGACGTTGTCGACCTGCGGCACGTACGCGATGCCCCGGCGGACGACAGCCTGCGTCGGAAGGCCTGTGACGTCCTCGTCGTTGAGCAGCACGCGTCCGCCGGTCGGCTCGACCAGGCCGAACACCGCCTTCAACAACGTGCTCTTGCCGGCACCGTTGGGGCCGATGATGGTGACGATCTCGTCGGCCCGGACCTCAAGGTCCACGCCGTGGAGGATCTCGAGATCGCCGTACCCGGCGGTCAGGTCCTCCACGGCAAGCACGGCCGAACCGTCCGACGTCATCGGCCGAGGTACGCCTCCTGGACGTCCGTGTTCCCCTGGATATCGTCCGGCGAGCCATCGGCAAGATTGCGACCCTCGGCCATGACGACGACGCGGTCGCAGTGTTGGAACACCGTCTCCATGTCATGCTCGACCAGCAGGAACGTCATGCCGTGGTCGTCACGCAGTTCCAGGATGCGCTTCATGAGCCGGCCGGCAAGCGTCGGGTTGACGCCGGCCATCGGCTCGTCCAGCAGCATCATCCGCGGGTCGATCATCAGCGCCCGCGCCAACTCCAAGAGTTTCTTCTGGCCGCCGCTGAGCGCGCCGGCGTACTCGTCGGCCAGGTGGGCCAGGTCGAACCGTTCCAACGTCTCGTCGACCCGCTCCGACAGGTCGTCCTCTTGGCGCTTCCATCGTCGGAACGCGAACGCGCCCGCCAGGCGTTCGCCCACCTGGCCTTTCGGCGCCAGCATCAGGTTCTCGTGGACGGTCATCCGCGCCAGCGCCCTCGTGATCTGGAACGTCCGTACCAAGCCCAGGCGGGCCGTCCGGTGCATCGGAAGCCGCGTCACGTCCTGCCCGTCGAAGACGGCTTGGCCGGCCTCCGGGATGTGGAACCCGCTGAGGCAGTTGAAGAAGGTCGATTTCCCGGCGCCGTTGGGGCCGATGAGGCCTACGACCTCGCCGGCGGCCACGTCGATGTCCATTCCGTCGACGGCGACGAGGCCGCCGAACGCCTTGCGGATTCCTTGCGCCCGCAACAGCGGGGTGTCGTCATCGGCCAAAGAGCATCTCCCCCCGGCGGCCCATGGCGCCCTGGGGCCGGAACATCATGATGAGGATGAGTAGGACGCCGATGGCGACGACCTGCACAGGGCCTGCCGCTGCGCTGACGCCTACGGCCTCGAGGAACCCGAGGTTGCGGGCCAACTCGAAGACGCCCCAGAGGAGCGCCGAGCCGGCCAGGGCGCCCTTGTTGTTGCCGACGCCGCCCACGACCATGGCGATCCACGCGTAGAACGTGACCACCGGCAGGAAGTGGAACGGCGTGATGAAGCGTTGGAACCACGCCAGCAGCAGGCCCGCGAGCGCCGCCAAGACGCTTCCGATCACCAGCGCCTGCATCTTGTACAGGAAGACGTTTTTGCCCAGGGACGCGGCGACGTCCTCGTCCTCCCGTATCGCCTTCAGGACCCGGCCCCATGGGCTGTGCACGAGATATTCGATGAGGGCGTACGAGCCGGCCAACGCGACCGCGGCGACGAGCAGGACGAATCCGAAGTACGGGTCGAGGTTGACCGCCAACGGGGACTCACGCAGCCACTGGAACGCCCGGTTCCATGCGCTCTGCTCGTCGAGGATCCAGGACGCACCGGGGATGCGGACGTTGAGTCCCTGGGGCCCGTTCGTCAACCATGCCTCGTTGATCCACGTGGTACGCACGATCTCCGCCGCGCCGATTGTGACGATCGCAAGGTAGTCTTCGCGGAGTTTGAGCGTCGGGCCGCCAAGCAGGAGCGCCAGCCCGACGGCGACTGTCGCGGCGGCCGCGAGCATGAGCAGGACGAACCCGGCGGCGGTCCAGAACCCGGCTTCGTACAGGGATGGGCCGACGCGCCAGGCGATGACCGCCGCGGTGTACGCCCCTACGCTGTAGAAGGCGACGTGGCCGAAGTTGATGAGGCCGGTGTATCCGAACTCGAGGTTGAGCCCGAGTGTGAACACGCTGAAGACGACCATCAGGAGAAGGACGCCTTGTAGGTAGCGCCACCCCAGGCCGGCAAGTATGCCCTCGGCGGCGGCCCGGTCCGTGGAGTACGTGATCAGGGCAAGGACCAGGAATACGCCGGTGACGATCGCGGCGACCACCCACCATTCGCGGCGCCCGCGAGCGCGTCGTTCTGCCGCGCGTCCTTCGGCCTTCGTCGCCGTCATCGGATCCGTCCTCCGAGGATGCCTTGGGGCCGGATGAGGAGGACGAGGATCAGGATGGCGAACCCGACCGCGGTGCGGTACTGGGGGATCCATGCGACGCTCAGTTCCATCGCCACGCCGATGGCGAAGCTTCCCAACAGCGCTCCGTACGCGCTACCGATCCCGCCGAGGATGACGGCGGCGAAGATCGGCAACAGGAGGTTCCATCCAAGGTTGGGGTTCACGTTGACGTTGAGGGCCAAGAGGACGCCGGCCACGCCGCACAGGGCGCCGCTCAAAAGCCACAGGTAGACGACCATGCGGTCGACGTCGACGCCGCTGACGCGCGCCAGGTCGATGTTGTCGCTGATCGCACGCAACGCCTTGCCGACGCGGGAGTACTTCAGGATGATGTGGACGCCTCCGACGAGGAGAGCCGCGAGGACGACCGTGAGGATCTGGAACTGCGTCACACGTACCGGGCCTAGGACGAGGGCGGGCAGCAACGGAAGCCCGTAATCGTGGAGTTCGCTGCCGAAGCGGACGGCCAACAGGTTCCGAAGGGCCAGCGCGAGGCCGATGCTGACGATGATGAATGTGACGATGGTGGCATTCCGGCGGCGGAGCGGCCGCCAGATGGCGTACTCCATCGCGACCGAGAAGAGGGCTACGACCGCCATCGCCAGGAGGGCGGCCAGGAAGAGTTCGTGCGAGACGAATCCGGGAAGGAAGGCCGGGTCGGCCCGCTCGGCGATCAGGGCGACCAGCACGGCGAGCGCGACGGCCAGCACGGCACTGCGTTCCCCGCGCGTCAGCCGCCGCAACCATGCGTCGTCGAGGGCCGCCACGGCCACCAGGGCGAGTACGAGGACCGTGGCGATCCACCGGTGTTCGACGAGGCTCGAGGTAACGACGAAAAAGAACGCGGCGTACGCCCCGAGCGTCACGTAGTCGCCGTGGGCGAAATTCGCCAGGTCGAGGATGCCGTATACGAGCGTGAGGCCGATCGCGGCCAGGGC